>JAEZBP010000612.1 GCA_023427125.1 Pseudomonadota bacterium
GTCGAGACCCGGGGGGCTGGCGACATCACAGCCAACGAGGAGCAGCGCCGAGAGTAAGAGGGAGCGAGTCGACATCAAGTACAGCCGTCGAGGAGCCCAGGGATATTCAGGGCGTGGTCATCGGCACGCAGAAGCCGACATCGGTGCGCTGACCTCCTCCCTCGAGGCCGATGCGACCGTTGCAAACCTCCTCGGTCGCGCAGCCAGCGCCGTCCATCATCAGATCACACAGCTTCCTGCATGTAGCGGCCTCCCCATCTGCACCCAGACAGGCGTTGCCGGCGGCGCACCGCCCGGCGGAGCCGCCGCAAGGCTCTCCCGTGGCGACCGTGCCCGTGGCGACGCAGAGGTTCTCGGGGCCATTGATGTAGCAGCTCTGACCCGCGTCGCAGCCCGACCCGTCGGCCGGATTGCATGTGTCGGGCAGCAGGCAGATGCCCGACATACGACCTGCTGGACCCGAGTCACTAAAGATGTTGCAGTTCTGCCCTGTATCAGTCGGGTTGCAATCCGAGTTCGAGCAGCAGACACGTCGGCAGACATTCTCGAACTGGCTGCAGTCGAAGCCCTCGGCGCACTGCGTCATCATCGGATCGCACGCAGCGCCGTCGGTGCCCGTCCCTGCGGCCACGCAGTACGTGCTGACGACGTCGGTGTCCGGGTCCTTCCTGACCACGCACGCCATTCCCCCGCCGCAGGAGCTCGGGTTGCTCACATCGCACGCGCCGTCGGTAGGGCCGCAGCTCGGGCCGGTCATGCCCGAGTCGGTCATCGTGGTCATTCCCGTGTCCGGGCCCGAGTCGCGCGGCGGCCCGGAGTCGATCCCACCGCCACCCGAGTCGACGGTGACCATCCCGCTGTCCGGGTCTGCCGGGCGGCTCCCGTCACAGCCCCACGCCACCAGCGCCGTCATCGCAGCAAGCCAAGTCCCGATCCGAAGCTCTCGCATTCTCGCCTCCGCCGGGCGCCTCACGCGACGCCCAGCCTCACCACACATCGACCGCGGGCCCGTGTCAAGCACGCGGCCGGTCCGTCCCACAGCAGGCCTCGTGCCAGCCGAAAGCGGCGGGTCCCCGAGCGTGCCGGGCCATCCACGGAGGACATTCGTGTCGCGGGGCGCGCGAAGGGCGGCGGGAGCTCGCAGCCGACAACCATGGGCACGTGATCCAAGCCAACCGTATCGTCCGCGCGCGCGCCGCGCCGATCATTGCGCCACGCGCAGATCAGGTGGGCACGGCCGGAGAAAGGCGCGCTGGCCACGAAACACTTCCCCGGACCGCCCGATACGGTGTACCAAACAGCGCCCGGCGAAGGGGGCAGGAGGCTCGAGATGCTGGATCTGAAGCGGCGCGCGATCGCGTCCTCACTGATGCTGATGCTCGCCGCGGCGCCGATGGCCGCGAGCGCGCAGCTCGACCCCAACGATCCGCGCAGCGCCGAGGTCCGCACGCGCTACGACGAGGCGGAGCGCATCTACGAGGCCGGCGACTTCGCCGGCGCCCTCGCCGAGTTCGTTCGGATCTACCAGCTGCTCGAGGGCCACCCGAGGCGCTTCTTCGTCCTCTACAACATCGGGCGTTGCCAGGAGCAGCTCTTCCGCTACGGCGACGCCCTGACGAGCTATCAGCGCTTCCTCGCCGAGGGCGGCGCCGCGCAGCCGCAGGCGCCCGCGGCACGACAGAAGATCGCGGCGCTCACCGCGCGCCTCGCGACCCTGACCATCCAGAGCAACACGGCCGCCGAGGTGTGGATCGACGGACGCCACGTCGGGAGCGCGCCTGGCGAGGTCCGGGTCGACGGCGGCACCCACACCGTCGAGCTGCGCGCGTCGGGCTACGCGCCCGCGCGCGCCGACGTGACCATCGCGGCACGAACCCAAGAGGCGCTGAGCCTCACGCTCGACCGCTCGAGCTCCGGCATCAACTCCGGCTTCTTCGTCGCGGGCGCCGCCCTCACCGCGATCGCCGCCGGGATCGGGATCGCCTTCGGCGCCGGCGCCCTCGCCGACCACAGCACGATCCAGGGGCGCCTCGCGTCGAGCGATGAGACCGAGCGCTTCCAGGTCACCGGCGCGCAGATCGCCGCCGTGGAGCAAGCCGCGCTCCTCGCCGACATCTTCTTCGGCGTCGCCGCCGGCCTCGGGGTCGCCTCGATCGTCCTCTTGTTCGTCACCGACTGGAGCGACGGCGCCGCACCGAGCGCGCCACCGGCGACGGCGCTGCGCGTAACGCCCTTCGCGAGCGACACCGCCGCCGGCCTCGTGCTCGAGGGGAGCCTCTGATGCAACGCGCAACTCTCCTCACGGCGCTCGTCGCGCTCTCGGGCTGCACGCTCGTCACTGGCGGCGTCGTGCCGCCCGCGTGCTCGACTCAGTCTCAGTGCGCGATCCTCAACGAGATCAACGGTATCGCGCCCGACGCCTGCGAGCTCTATCAGTGCTCGACCAACGCGATCTGCGAGCTCGGGGTGCGCGACGCGGACCGCGACGGCCTCATCGCGCCGGAGTGCGCGACCGCGGCGCCGCAGCTCCCGGTGGACTGCAACGACGCGGTGCCCGGGGGGACCGAGATCTGCAACGGCCTCGACGACGACTGCGACGGCGTCATCGACGAGCGCTTCGTCTTCGACGGCGTCGCGGCGAACCCGCTCCCCGCCGAGGCGCCCACCCCGCTCGTCGAGGGGACCTTCGCAGAGAGCGGATACGTCGGCTACGGGACAGGCGGGAGCGCGCTGGCGATGGCCTACGCGGGAGGCGGCGCCGCGAGCTTCGGCCTCGCGAGCGGCGCGATGAACATCGGCCCGCTCGACATGAGCTTCGCGCGCGCGGAGGAGCCCTGGGATCTCACCGCGCGGACCTTGATCCCCGGCTGCCACGTGTGGGATGGGACGAGCGCCGTCGGGGGCGAGGACCTCTGCCGCTTCCACGAGCTCTCGCTCGGGCTCACCGCCGACGTGGTCTTCACCACCGCGATCAGCCAAGGCGGCTGCCGCCACGGGCAGGTGCGCGTCGGCTACTTCCCGCGCTCGAGCGCGTCGACGCCGGCGGTGATCGAGCGCGGTCCGCTGCGCCGCACCCCCGTCTTCGGCGGCGTGGACGTCGGCGCCGTGGACGGCGGGATCCGCTGCACAGGCGCCAGCCGCACCTCGGGTGTCTGGGGCGCGGCGCGGCCGGCGCTCGCCGCGATGGATCTCTCCGGGAGCCGAGACCAGGCGCTGAGCGCGTGGATCGCGGACACCTTCGAGCGTCGCGCGTGCAGCGGCGTGGAGGCCGACGTGGAGCTCCTCGGCCTCCACGTGCAGGAGGCGTCGTCGGGGACGTACGGCTGGGTCACCGCCTCCGGCGAAGGGAGGCCGCAGGCGGTCGGGCGCACGACGGGCGGCGGGCGGCCCGGCATCGGCGTCTGGGACAACACCGGCTACGTGGTGGCGTTCGGCGCGGCGGGTGGCGGTGTGCAGCTAGTGTTCGTGGAGATGATGGAGGCACCGCCCGCCTTCACCGATGGCGGCGTCGACGATCGGACCGGGCTCGAGACCGCGCCGCTCACGGTGACCGATCTCGGCGTCATCACGGCCGGCGCCGCCGATGACGTCGTGGTCGCGACCGGCTCGATCCGCGCGGGTGGCATCGACCTCGGCCTCGCCTGGCGAGAGGGGTGCGACGGCGAGAGCGAGACGATCCTTTTTCGCCAGCTCTTCCTCGCGCGCGAGGGGAGCAACGTCTCGATCGACGAGGCGCGCTCGCACGAAGCCATCGACCTGACACCGAGCCCGACGAGCGAGGCCGGGCCGCCCGCGATCGTCTACATGTACGACGGCATGCTCGCGCCCGGCGTCGACCGCGCCGACGATCGACCGACCGGCACTCCGCAGACCGACGGCGGGTGGATCGTGGCGTGGTCGCATGCGACGGGCCCCGATCCGAGCAGCGACACGCGCGTCCTCGCGCGGCGCGTCTCCGAGGCGGACGGCATGCTCTTGAACGACGAGGAGCTGCTCGTGCTGAGCGCGCCAGGGGACGCGCGGCGCATCCGCCCGGTCCTCTACCGCGGCGAGGACGACCGCGTGTTCCACGCGTTCCTCACCACGGGCGCCCAGAGCGCCTTCCGGGGCGGCCCGCTCACGTGCGTACCGGAGGAGTGAGCGACTTGATTTGATGGCGCGCGCGAACGCGCGCGCAGCTCAGTGCACCGCGCGCTTGGCCTCGCTCGTGTCCTTGAGCTCGACGCGGCTCTCGCGCGTGCTGCTGCTGCCGCGCTGATCGCGGCGCTCGCGCGCCGCGGTGACGAAGCGGGTGAAGAGCGGGTGCGGGGCGTGAGGGCGGCTCTTGAACTCGGGGTGGAACTGGCAGCCGACGAAGTGCGGGTGGTTCGGGAGCTCGACCATCTCGACGAGGCGCTCGTCCGGGCTCAGCCCGCTCAGCACCATCCCCGCTTGCGTGATGGCCTCGCGGAAGTCGTTGTTGAACTCGTAGCGGTGGCGGTGGCGCTCCGAGATCTCGCGCGCGCCGTAGATGTCGGCCGCGACCGAGCCCTCCTTCAGCACGCACGGGTACGCGCCGAGACGCATCGTTCCGCCCTTCGCCTTCACGCCGCGCTGATCGGGCATCAGATCGATCACCGGGTGCTTGGCGTCCGGATCGAACTCGGTGCTGTTCGCGTCCGTGAGCCCGCAGACGTGACGCGCGTACTCCACGACGGCCATCTGCATCCCGAGGCAGATCCCGAAGAAGGGCATCCCGCTCTCGCGGGCCAGGCGGATCGCCTGGATCTTCCCCTCGGTGCCGCGCCCGCCGAAGCCGCCGGGAACCAGGATCCCATCCATGCCGGCGAGACGCTCCTCGATGTTCTCGACGGTGAGCTCCTCGCTGTCGATGTACTCGATGTCGATCACGACGCCGCTCGCGAGCCCGCCGTGCACGAGCGACTCGTGCAGCGACTTGTACGAGTCGCGCAGGTGCACGTACTTGCCGACGAGCGCGATCTTCACCCGACCGCGGGCCGGGCTCTTCAGCTGCTCGACGGTGCGGTGCCACGCCGACAGATCGGGCGCGCGCGACCAGATGTTGAGCCGCTCCGCGATCTGCGTGTCCGCGCCCTCGGCGTGGAGCGCGATGGGGAGCTCGTAGATCACGCTCACGTCGAGCGCAGCGATGACCGCCTCGCGCCGCACGTTGCAGAAGTGCGCGATCTTCTCCTTCAGCCCCGCCGGCAGCGGGCGATCGCTCCGGCAGATCAGGATGTCGGGCTGGATGCCGAGCCCGAGCAGCTCCTTCACCGAGTGCTGCGTGGGCTTGGTCTTGAGCTCGCCCGCCGCCGCGATGTGCGGGATCAGCGTCACGTGGACGTTGACTGCGTTCTGCGCGCCGAGCTCGACGCGCATCTGCCGCACCGCCTCGAGGAAGGGCAGCGACTCGATGTCGCCCACCGTGCCGCCGATCTCCACGATCGCGACGTCGGCGCGCGAGGCCGCGTCGTAGACGCGCGCCTTGATCTCGTCCGTGATGTGCGGGATCACCTGGATCGTCGCGCCGAGGTACTCGCCGCGCCGCTCCTTGGAGATCACCGCGTCGTAGATCCGGCCGGTGGTGAAGTTGTTGGCGCGGCTCATGCGCGCGGTGGTGAAGCGCTCGTAGTGCCCGAGATCGAGATCCGTCTCGGCGCCGTCGTCGGTGACGAAGACCTCGCCGTGCTGGAACGGCGACATCGTGCCGGGATCGACGTTGATGTAGGGATCGAGCTTGAGGTGCGTGACGCGCAGGCCGCGGGCCTCGAGCAGCGCGCCGATCGAGGCGGCCGCCAGCCCCTTGCCGATCGAGCTCACGACGCCGCCCGTGATGAAGATGAACTTCGTGCTTCGCATGATCACCATCCGTCCGAGCTCTCCGTCAGAGCGTTCCCGTGCGAGTCGCGCCGCGAGCGACGCTTCCGCCCACGAAAAGAAGAAAGCCTCGCCACCGAGCTGCGCGAGGTCCTACGAGGTCTTCCGAGCCTGGTTCTTCGAACCCGTCCGCCGCGGCGTGCCCTGCCGTGGCGATGCTCACCATGCTGATGTCGGCCGTGTCGATACCGACCGTGTCGATGCTGACCGTGTCACCGTGTCGTCGTGCGCGGGCGAGACCCGCGTCGCACGGGAGGAGACTGTACGAAGACGCAGGTCCCCAGTCAATCGGAGGTGTGATTAACCGCGAATTTACAGGGCCGCGCGGGGAGGACGGGCGGAGCGCCGGCGCCCGAAGAACCTGCGGCGCGTTGACACTCGTGGGCCCGGCGCTTAACTAACGCGGGTCGGCGAGGCGGGTGTGAACGTGTAAAGCATCCGCGGCTACCAGAGACCACACTGGAGGTCACGGAATGTCGGTCAGCTCGGTGGCGGTCGTCGGCGCAGGACCCAAGGGGCTCTCGATCGCAGAGGCGATCGCGGCGGCCGACCTCCCCGTCACCGTGGTGTGCATCCACGCGGCCAGCGAGGAGCGCGCGATCCGCCGGCTCCGCCGCACCCTCGCGATGCGCGTCGACATCGGCGAGCTCGGGGCGACCGCCGCGGAGGCGATCTTCGCGAACGTGAAGGTCGCGCGCGAGCTCGGCGCCGCGGCCGAGGCGGACCTCGTGATCGAGTCGTCGGTCGGCGACGTGCGCGCACGGCGAGCGTTCCTCGCGACGCTCGAGGGCCGCATGACGCGCGGCTCGGTGCTGGCCTCGAACACCGCGGAGCGACACCTCGCGTCGATGGCGGAGGTCTTGGTGCGCCCCGACCAGTTCCTGGGCCTGCGCTTCTTCCACCCCGCCACCCACACGCCCCTCGTGCAGGTGATGGCGCTGCCGGAGACCGCCCCGGGCGCCGTCTTCGCCTGCCACACGCTCTGCCGCTGGCTCGGCAAGACGCCGGTCGCCGAGGTGGATGGGCACGAGCTGCCCGCCGACGTGCCGAAGGCCGCCGCCGGGTAGGCTGGTTACTTGCGGGGCAGGAGCGCGTCCTCGTCGTCACCGCGGCCCGGCGCGTCGAGGAGATCGGCGCGCGTCACGCCCGCCTTGCCGAAGCGCTTCCCCAGCTCGGACGCCACCGCCTCGAGCGCGCGGCGGCGCTCGCGGGTCGGGCTCGCGAAGAGCTCGGGCTGGGGGAGGCCCTCGGTGAGCTCGCCGGCCGAAACGCCGGTCAGCCGCACCCGGCGGCCCGCGATAGGGAAGCGATCGAGCAGCGAGCGCGCGGCCTCGAAGAGGCTGGTCGCGTCGTCGATCGGCTCAGGGAGCCGGAGCTGCCGCGTCTTCACGGTGAAGTCGCTGTACTTGAGCTTCACCGTTACGCGCCGCGCGAAGAGGCCGCCCTCGTGGAGGCGCCGCGCGATGCGCACCGAGTGCGAGAGCAGGGTCCGCTCGATGATCGCGCGATCCCGCAGGTCCTCGTCGAAGGTCTCCTCGGCGCCCACCGACTTCGCGTCGCGATCCGGCTCGACCTCGCGATCGTCGACGCCGCGCGCGAGCTCGGACACCGCGCGGCCCCAGGCGCCGAGCGCGCCCTCGAGCGCGCAGACGTCGGCGCGAGCGAGATCGCCGAGCGTCGCGTAGCCCAGCGCGCGCAGGCGCTCCGCCGCCTTCGGGCCGACGCCCCACATCCGCTCGATCGGCAGCGGTTCGAGAAACGCGCGCACCTCGTCCTCGCGCACCACGACGAGCGCGTCGGGCTTCTTCAGATCGCTCGCGACCTTCGCGACGAACTTCGACGGAGCGACGCCCGCCGATGCGGTCAGGCCCGTCTCCTCCTTCACGGCCGCGCGGATCCGCGTGGCGATGGCCTCGCCGTCGCCGAAGAGGCTCCGGCTGGCGCTCACATCGAGGAAGGCCTCGTCCACCGAGAGGCCCTCCACGAGCGGCGTGAAGCGCCGGAAGATCGCGAAGACCTGGGCGCTGACCTCCTCGTAGCGGCGGCGGTGCGGCGGCACGACGACGGCGGCCGGGCAACGGCGAAGCGCCTCGGCCATCGGCATCGCGGAGAAGACGCCGAAGCGGCGCGCCTCGTACGACGCCGCCGCGACCACGCCGCGGCGCTCGGCGCCGCCGACCAGCACCGGCTTGCCCCGCAGCGACGGATCGTCGAGCTGCTCGACCGACGAGAAGAACGCGTCCATGTCGATGTGGAGGATGGTGCGCACGGCGAGCGGCTCACGTTCGCCCGGGGCGAGATGACGCGCAAGCGCCGGCATTGACCAACCTTTCGAGCCCCGCCTACCCTCGCGCCGCATGGCGGACGCATCGGCGAGGACGTCGGAGACGGAAACGCGGCGAGGCCCGGTCGGGTGGCTCCGGGCCGTCGACGACGGGGTGTTCGCGGTCGAGCAGGCGATCGTCGTGCTCGCGCTGATCGCGATCACGGTGATGATGTTCGTGAACGTGCTCGCGCGGCGCATCCAGGCGCCCGACAGCAAGATCGGCGCGATCGTCGCCAAAATGATGGGCGTGACCGATCTCGAGGAGCGGGCGGCGATCGACGCCAACGTCGCGCCGTGGATCACCCTCGTGGGCGCGTTCGGGCTGATCGTCTTCGGCTACTACTCGTGGCAGCGCTTCCTGCGCAAGCGCGAGGAGCTCGCGCCACCTCCTCTCGGCAAGACGCTCTCCGCGGGCGCGATCGTCGCGCTGGTCCTGGTCGCCGCCGGCTGGGGCTTCGCGCTCGTCTTCGACCGCCTCGAGTCGAAGCTGATCTTCGCCGGCATCTTCGGTGCGGCCGCGCTCGGCTTCGTCGGGTGGGTCGTCAAGACCAAGCCGGCCGCCTACGCCGTCAAGGCGGCGGCAGCCCTGGTGCTCGGCGCGGCGGTGGTGTGGTTCTCGCTGAGCTGGTTCCCCATCGGCTACACGTGGACCAACAAGATCTCGCTGATGCTGCTCCTCTGGGTCGGCATGCTCGGCGCGAGCGTCTGCGTGCACGAGGGCAAGCACATCCGGATGGAGGGCCTCGGCAAGCTCGCGCCCGCGGCGTGGCACCGCTACATCACCGCAGTCGGGTTCCTGGTCGCCGCCGTCTTCGCCGGCGTGATGACCTGGCTCGGCGTCCTCTACACCTTCGGTCCGATGGGCGCCTACGAGCTCGAGGGGCGGATCGAGGGCACCGACATCCCCGACTGGGTCGGGACCTTCTCGGTGGTCATCGGCTTCGGCCTCGCCACGCTGCGCTTCCTGGGCGCGTCGGTGTCCTGGCTGCTCGGCGGCGATTACGGGACGCCGGCGCCCGACGAGGGGATGGAGGAGGCGAAGGCCCTCGCGAGCGAGAAGGAGGCGAGCTCGTGAGCGCCGCAAGGAGTCCGAAGACGATCGCCTTCGGCGTGGTCGTCCTCGCGATCCTCGTCATGCCGTGGCTCGGGCCGGGCCCGCTCCTCGCCGCGACCATCCTCGCGTCGGCGCTGCTCGGCGTGCCGCTCTTCGCGATCATCACGATCGTCACGATCCTCTGCTACGTGCTCTGGGGTGGCGTCGACGAGCTGCTCCAGCTGCGGCGGCTGATCGAGCGCATCCGCACTCTCGCCGACAACGACACCCTCCTCGCGGTGCCGCTCTTCATGATGAGCGGCGCGGTGATGGCGCGCGGCGAGATCAGCGCGCGGCTCATCGACTTCGCCAAGGCCACCGTCGGCTGGCTCCCGGGCGGCCTCGCGATCAGCGCGGTCCTCGCGTGCATGTTCTTCGCCGCGATCAGCGGTTCGAGCCCGGCCACCGTCGTCGCCATCGGCGGGATGATGGTGCCCTCGCTCATCAAGAGCGGCTACGACGAGAAGTTCAGCCATGGACTGCTGACCTCGGCTGGCTCGCTCGGGATCCTGATCCCGCCGTCGATCCCGATGGTCGTCTACCCCATCGTGTTCACGGCCGCGGCGATCCAGGTCGAGCGCCTCTTCGCGGCGGGGTTCGGCCCCGGGATCCTCATCGGCGGGATCCTGATGGGCTTCTCTCTCTATCGCGGCATCAAAGACAAGGCCGAGCGGCAGGCCTTTCAGGTGAAGGAGCTCGGCCGATCGCTGGTCGACGGCTTCTGGTCGATCATGTTCCCGATCATGATCCTGGGCGGGATCTCGCTCGGGATCTTCAACGCGATCGAGGCCTCGGCGATCAGCGTGGTGTACGCGATCGTGGTCGAGGTCTGGATCCACGGCGCGCTCAAGCTGCGCGAGATCCCGAAGATCTTCCAGGAGACGGGCATCTTCCTGGGATCGCTCCTCGTCATCATGGTGGCGGCCCTCGCCTTCAGCGAGTTCCTCGAGGATCGGCTGATCCCGCAGATGGCCGTCGACTGGATCCGCTCGATGGAGCTCACCCCCTTCGAGTTCCTCATCATCCTCAACATCTTGCTCCTGATCGTGGGATGCATGATGGACATCCTCAGCGCGATGTTCATCTTCGTACCGCTACTCGGTCCGATCGCGATGTCGATGGGAGTCCACCCGATTCACTTCGCGATCATCTTCATCGTCAATCTCGAAATTGGTTACCTCACCCCGCCGGTCGGCCTGAACCTCTTCGTCTCCGCGACGATGTTCAATCGGCCGATCGGGCACATCATCCGCGCGGTGGTGCCCTTCATCGGCGTGATGCTGGTCGGCCTCGCGATCATCACGTACGTCCCCGCGATCTCGGTCGACCTCGGCGACTGGCTGATGGGCTTCGAGGAGGAGGCGAGCGCGCCGGCCGAGCCCACCCCGCTCGGCGACGATCCCGAGGAGCTGCCCGACGAGGACGCGACGGCTGCGCCGAGCGGCGGCAACGACGGCGTTCAGTCGATCGAGGAGATGATGCGGGAGCTCGAGGGCGGCGGCGCGGGGGACGAGACCGGAGACGACATCGGGGACGAGGATCTGCCCGACACCGAGGAGCCGACGCCCGAAGAGCAGCGCGCGCCGAGCAAGGTCATGACGCTCGAGGAGATGATGGAGGCCTCCGAGTAGCGCGCGTTGCCCTCGCGGCCGCGGGTTGCCAGAGTGCTTCCTCCTGCGATGGGCGTCGCGAACCTCCTCGTGATCCTGATCTGGGCGGTCCTGGCCGCCAGCGTCGTCATGCGCCTCTCGCGGCACGGCGGCGCCGCGTTCGACGATCGCCTCGACGCGCGCGACCGCCGCCTGGTCGGGATGACGGCCTTCTATCTCGCGGCGCCCGCGCTCGCGCTCGCCGCTCAGGCGGCGACGCTCGGGCTCGCGCGTGGGCTCGACGTCGAGGTCGAGCGCTTCCAGACCTGGATTTTCTGGGGCGGCGTCGAGCCGGCGCTCGGCGAGTCGCTCGATCCGGTGACCCGCGCCGGCCTCGCCGCGACGGGCCCGCTCGCGCTCCTGGCGCTCGCGGCCGCGCTCGTCGCGTGGACGCGCTTCTTCCCCTCGCGGGCGGCGGTGAACCACCTGACC
>JAEZBP010000676.1 GCA_023427125.1 Pseudomonadota bacterium
CTGCAGGTCTCGCCGGTCCGCGCCATCGTCGGCCCGCGCGCGGTCACCACCCGCCCGCGATACACGATGGGCTCGCCGCTCTCCTCCACCGACACGAGCGGAGCGCCGCACGCCGAGAGCGCGATCACGAGCGCGAGGGAGGTCTTGCGCATGGGGCGCCGCAGGATCACCGCCCGAGAGCGCTCGCGTCAATCCGGCACGACCATGCGGACGCGCTGGTTGTGGGTGTCGGCGATCAGGACGTGACCGTCGGGCGCGATCTCGAGGCCGAGCGGGCGGTCGAGGAGCGCGTCTCCGGGAGGGCCGCCGTCGCCGGCCAAGCCTCGCTCGCCGCAGCGGCCGGCGAGCGTCGTGATGACGCCGCGCGCGTCGATCGCGCGGACGCACGAGCTGCCGGTGTCGGCGACGTAGAGGGTGCCGTCGGGCCCGACCGCCACGTCCGAGGGCGAGCTGAGCCGCGCCGCGGTGGCCGGTCCGCCGTCTCCGCCGGTGCCGGGCTCGCCGGTCCCGGCGACGGGGGTCACGACGCCGTCCGCGCCGATTCTGCGCACGCGGTGGCTCTCGGTGTCGGCCACGTAGAGCGATCCGTCCGGCCCGAACGCGATGCGCGCGCTCGGGGTCGCGGTGGCGCCCGACGAGAACGAGAAGCGCGCGTCGAGCGCGTCGCCTCCATCGCCGTCGAAGGCCGCCATGCACGGGGATGCGCAGGCCGCCGGCTCGCCGCAGTAGGTGCGGTCGCTGTCCGGACACCGATCGGACGCCTGCCCCGTTTCGCACTCGTCGACGACGCAGCGGCCGGCGAAGCGCGCGATGGTTCCGTCGGCCGCGACGCGGCGGATCACCTGGTTGCCCTGGTCGACGAGCAGCACCTGCCCCTCGGCGTCGACCGCGAGCCCCGACGGCAGATCGAGCCTCGCCCCGGCCGCGTCGCCCAGCTCGCCCGAGTAGCCGGGCTCGCCGCTGCCCACGAGATCCTCGAGCGTGCCGGCCGCGAGGTCGACGCGCTTGATCCGGTAGTTGTGCCAGGCCGCGAGGAGCATGCGGCCGTCGCGATCGAAGGCGATCGAAGAGGGATGGAGCAGCGCCGACTCGCGCGCGGGCCCCGGCGGTCCGTCGCCGATGAAGCCCGTGCCGACCACGACGTGCGCGAGCCCGTCCTCGCCGACGGCGAGCACGCGGTGGTTGTTAAAGTCGACGATGAACATCCGCCCATCGGGCCCGCGCGCGACGTCGACCGGTAGATAGAGATCGGTCCGATGCGCGGAGAGCCCGTCCTCGCCGATGCCCTGCTCGCCGGTGCCGGCCACCGTGCAGATCGTCCCGAGCGCGCAGGGCGGCCCCCGATCGGGAGCACCGCACGCGGCGAGCGCCAAGGCGGCGATGGCGATCGAGCGCACACCTCGACCGTAGCGCGCGCCGGCCCCCTGCACATCAGATCCGGAACGCGCGCGAGTAGCGCGGCCACAACGCGCGCCAGCGCTCCTCCGCGAAGCAGAGGGCGTAGTGCTCTCCGCGCTCGCTGCGACCACTGCGGTTCGTCATGGCGTCGTGGTGATGGCCGAGCTCGTGGCAGAGCACGTCGAGGAGCTGCCACGCGCGCACCTGCTCGAGCGTGAGCTCGTATGTCGGGACCCGCTTCCGACACGCCGCGCACTCGTCGTCCACGAAGCGAACGTCGAGGCGCTCGAAGAGCCGCAGCGCGTACGCATCGAGGTAGCAGCGCGGGAGCCGACGATCGTCGGGAAGCGCGCGCACCGCCACGACGCCGCTACGCCAGTATCCGAAGGTGTACGAGCCCGCCGCGAGCCGGATGGTGTGGAGCCCGCGGCCGAGCACCTCCCAGTCATCGAGCAGCGCGAGGAAGCGCCGCACATCGTCCGACGTGAGCACGTGACGAAAGCCGGGTCCGGCGCGCTCGCGCTCGAACACCAGCGTGCTCGACGACGAGCACGCCGTCCCTGCGTGTCGATCCTCGGGCTGGACGACCCCGTCCACCACGCGAGTGGCCGAGCGCCAGCGCCAGGCGGCTGTCCGCTTCTTCCTGCTTCCCACGAGCTGCTCCTGTCTCTGCGCGCGTAGAGATGCGTCACGCCTCGCGGGCGCGAGCGTTCCGGATCGCGAGGAGCTCAGGAGAAGAAGAACATGACCGCCCGATCCTACGCGCAGGCGACGAGCTGCGCACGCTCACCCCCGCTGGCGGCGTGCGCGGTCGCGGGCGAGGCGGCGGATCTTCTTGGCGAGATCGGCGGCGACGAGCGGGCGGGTGGCGACGTCGGCGGCGCCGGCGCGGAGCAGCGTGGAGAGGCGCGCGACGTCCGCGCGTTCGACGGTGGCGATGACCGGCAGGCCCGAGCGCACGAGCGAGGCCACCTCCGCTTCGTCCGCGCCCGGCGCCACGATCACCGCCGTCTCCGGGCCGAGGGGCTCGTCGCGGCTCAGCGTGAAGGCCGTGATGCCATTGGCCATCAAGCCGAGCACGAGCTCCGCGTCGAGCGTGCCGGCGATCGCGACCTCGAGCGCTCCCTCGCTCGGGCTCGGCTTGCCTGCGCCGACCATGCGCGCGGCGCGCGGGCCGAGGTAGCCGTCCTGACGAGCGCGGGCGCGCGCTCGATCGGGATCCGGATCGAGGGCGCGGAGCCGATCGCGCGCCTCCGCCGCGCTCGGCCGCCGCGGCCGCGGGTGGGGGAGCCGACACCCCCGGCG
>JAEZBP010000677.1 GCA_023427125.1 Pseudomonadota bacterium
GATGGCAGAGGACGCGCGCTTCGTCACGATCCGGAAGGTGGCCGATCCGCTCGAGGCCGAGATGCTCAAGGACCTCCTCGAGCAGGAGGGCATCCCGGCGACGATCCAGGGCACCAACCACAGCGCGCTCTACGGAGGCGCGCTGTCTGCGGCGCTCCAGGTCCCGCTGCAGGTCCCGGAGGAGCACGCCGAGCGCGCTCGCGCGATCCTCGGCGCGCTGCACGACTTCGAGCCGCTCGAGCCTCAGGTCGAAGAGCGAGCGCCGGTCGCGCCGGGAGACGAGAGAGGCGCGGGCCCCTACCGCTCGGGCGGGCTCACCGAGCCGAAGCTGCCCCCTCGCAAGATGCTCGTGGCGATCGCCGCCGCGCTCATCATCCCGCTGGTCATCATGGGCTTCGGCGCCGGCCACTTCTACGCGCGCTCATACCCGCGCGGCTTCGTGCTGCTCTTCCTGGGCTGGACCTCCGTGGTGATGCTCTTCAGCGGCGGCTACGCCTGGCCCGTCTACGCGATCCCGATCCTCATCCTGCTCGACGCGATCGGTGCGGTGATGGTGGTTCGCGAAGGCCGGAAGTCGGTCACCCGCTGACAGGCGCGGAGCTCTCCCGAGCGCCGTGTTCGGGCAGCTCCGAGGACGAAGCACCGAACCCACCCGCCGTAGAGGATGCTCTCGGGCGGTGCACTCGCTCGCCCCACATTCGAGGTCCGCGCTACCCTGGGCTCCCCAATGCCCCTGACGTCAGCACGGCTCGCTCCACCGCCGCGGCGCGTCGGGTTCGCAGCCGGTGTTCGTGCCCGCGTCGGGGGGACGTTGGTGCAGTCCGGCTGGGGGATCATCGCGCTCGGGCTCCTCGGCGGGAGCTGGTTCGCCGGTGACTCGGAGCTCGTGACCGCGCTCACCTTCGTAGGCTCGAAGCATGTCACGACCGGCTCCGTGATCAGCGCCGGCGAGACGGGCGCCGAGCGCGCGGAGCCGATCCTGGAGGTCCACTACCGCTACGCCGTCGACGGCGTGGAGCACGAGGGAGAGTCGTACAGCCTCTCCGCCACCTTCGCGCCCGGTGAGACCGTGCGGGTCGAGTACTTGGACGCGCTCCCCTCTTCGTCGCGCATCGTCGGCCTGCGAAAGCGCCGGTTCGGGATGATCACCAGCTTCGTCTTCGGCTTCGTCGTGCTCGGGATCGGGCTCCTTTGGACGCGCCGCGTTCAGCTTCGCGATTGCGCGCGGCTGCTTCGCGAGGGCCGAGTCGCCCCGGCGACGCTCATCCACCGGAGGCCGACCGGGCACGAGGTCGGCGGCGAGATCGTCGACGAGCTCACCTTTCGCTTCGCCGTGGAGCGAGCCGGTGAGCACGCCGGATACCGAGGCGCCGCACGAGAGCGCGACGAGCACGAGCTCGTCATCCGCCCAGAGGGCTCCGACGCCATCGCCGCCGCGTCGCCGCACTCCGTGCTCTACGACCCGTCACGGCCGAGCCGCGCGCTTCTGATCCAGGAGCTCCCCCGGGGCGTGCGCGTCGCGTTTGACGGCGGCTTCGACGCGCCCTCCGGCGACGCCGCCCTGCTGCTCGTGTTGCCCACCGCATCGGCGGTGGGGCTGCTGCTCACGGTGGCCTTCGCGCTGAGTTGAGCGGTGGTCGCATCAACGCTCGACGCGATGACTCCGATGTGGGATAAACTGGCGCGTGACAAATCGGGCGATCTTGGCATTCGAGGTCGATGGGATCGTGGGGCGCGGCTGGAACATCGCCGAGGCGCACTTTCGAGAGCACATCGACGAGCCCTATCAGCTGGCGCTGACGCTCGAAGCCAATCCGGACGAGACCGAGCCCGAGACGCTGCTCGGAAAGCGCGCGACGCTGACCGTCCGGCACGGCGAGATCTCGCGGGCCATCACGGGTATCGTCTCCGAGGTCGAGGCGCGCAGCGAGCGCGGGGAGAGCGGGATGCCGCTGCGCCTCGTCGTGCGACCTGCGCTCGAGGCGCTGCGCCATCGCGTCGATTCACGGATCTTTCAGGGGAGGACCGTCCCCGAGATCCTCCAGGTCGTCCTCGGTGAGGCCCTCGGCGAGTACGACAGCGGGGTCGACGATCGTCTCGCGCGTGCGTATCGCCCGACCGACTACAGGGTCCAGTACCAGGAGACCGACTTCGACTTCGCTCGCAGGCTGATGGAGGAGGAAGGGATTGCCTACTTCTTCGATTTCAGCGGTGAGACCGAGCGCGTGGTGCTCGTGGACGGCCCCGGCGAGTACGGCGAGATCGAGAAGGCGGGCTCGGGGCCGATTCAGTACTCGCTGCGGACCCCCCGAGCGGAGCTCGACAACGACGGCATCACGCGCTTCATGGTCGCGTCGCGCGTGCGACCGACCGAGGTGGCCACGCGGCACTTCCACTGGCGCACCCCCGCGACGTTCTTGGAGGGCGCGTCGAGCGAGCCCTCCGAGACACCGTTCCGCGACGGCGCGAGCATCGAGCCGGCGCGTCAGGTCTACGAGCACGAGCACCATCCGCTGACGACCGAGCCCGATGGAGCCACCTACGGCGCCGATCAGAAGGACCAGCTCCAGCTCCGCCGGGAGGCCCAGCGGCGGGACGCGAGGACCGCTCAGGGGACCTCGCGGCTGCTCGGGATGCGGGCCGGCGCGACGTTCGAGCTGGCCGGTCATCCCACCTTCGAGCTCGATGGCGAGTACCTCGTCGTCGGGGCGACGCACGCGTTCTCCGACAGCGGCGACAACTACGAGAATGAGTTCGAGTGCTTGCCACGGAGCGCGCCCTATCGCCCCCTGCGCGTGACGCCGAAGCCGCGCATGCCCTCGGTCCAGACGGGCGTGGTCGTCGGCCCCGCCGGCGAGGAGATCCACACCGACGCGAGCGGCCGCATCAAGGTCCAGCTCCCCTGGGATCGCGACGGGGCGCTCGACGAGCACGCGAGCTGCTGGATGCGGGTGCGGCAGCCGTGGGCCGGCGCCGGCTGGGGCTTCCTGTTCATCCCGCGGATCGGGATGGAGGTGGTGGTCGAGTTCGTCAACGGCGACCCCGACCGCCCGCTCGTGCTCGGCTGTGTCTACAACGGCGAGCACCTCGTTCCCTATCCGCTGCCCGACGAGAAGACGAAGAGCACGATCAAGACGGAATCGACCCTCGGGGGCGGTGGCTTCAACGAGCTTCGCTTCGAAGATCTCGCGGGGAGCGAGGAGATCTTCGTTCACGCGCAGAAGGACTTCAACGAGGTCGTCGAGAACGACCACACGACCACGGTTCATCACGACCAGACCATCCGTGTGGACAACGACCAGACTCAAGATATCGGCAACAATCAGACCGAGCATGTCGTCGCCAATCAAGACCTGACGGTCGACGCGAACAGGACCGTCGTCGTTCACGGGAGCTTCACGGAGACGATCGATGGGGGCCACACCCGCGTGGTGTCCTCCGGCGTCACGGAGACGATCGACGCGGGCGAGACACGGACCGTGAGCGGCGGGATGACCGAGACCATCACCGGCGATCGGTCGCAGACCATCGACGGGGGATCGACCGAGACGGTCACGGGGAGCCTCACGCAGAGCATCCAGGGCGGCGCCACCATCACGACGCCCGGCGCCTTCACCCTCACGGCGCTCGGTGGGCTCACGATCACGGCGCAAGGGGGGACCAAGATCCAGACGAACACCTACACGCTCGTGGCGCCCGCCGGCAACACGCACCATGACCAGTGGTGGAAGGTCTTCGCGAAGTCATGGACCGATAACTTCGCGTGGAAGCTCGATGTGACGCCCGTCTCCATCGAGGTCACAGGGATGAAGGTCTCGCTCAACTCCGGCTTCTACTGCCAGACCAAGGGGCTCGCCGGTTCGCTCTGGGCGATCCGCTCGAAGACCTGGACGATCAACGGCGACAGCAGCGCCGAGGTGGCGGAGAACAAGGCCGTCGACGCCGAGCTGAAGGCCATCGGGCTGCGAGCCTAATCTCGGGAGGGATGCGCGGTGAGCATCAAGCAAGAGCTCGTGTTCCAGGGAGACGAGGGCGCAGGCGGCCCGTGGGTCGTGGTCCGGGCCCACTTGGAGGACGGCCTCAATCGACCGTATGAGCTGCGCGTCGAGCTCGCGACGGAGCACGGCGACGCCCTCGCGATGGAGCTGCTCGGCAAGAGCGCGTGCCTCATCGTCCGCCGCGGTGAAGTGCAGCGGGAGCTGAGCGGCATCGTCGCGGAGGTGACCGAGCGCGCGCCGGGCGTCTCTCACGCGGTGCTCGGCGCCGAGGTGGTGCTCCGGCCGGCGCTCGAGGCGCTCCGGCATCGCAAGAACACCCGCATCTTCCAGGAGCAGAGCGTCCCGGAGATCCTCGCCGCGGTGCTCGGCGAGGGCCTCGGCGCGTACGGGCGGAGCTTCGACGATCGCCTCTCGCGCACCTTTCCCACCTGCGAGTACCGCGTCCAGTACGACGAGACGGATCTCGACTTCTGCCATCGTTTGATGGAGGAGGAGGGCATCACGTACTTCTTCGAGCACGAGGGCGAGGTCGAGCGCCTGGTGCTCGCCGATCAGGCCAGCGCGCACGGTGAGATCCACACCCTCGACGGCTCCGCGACGATCGCGCTGAACGAGCGCGCCGAGGAGGGCGACGAGCGCGAGCACATCCACGCCTTCCACCCGCGCTCGCGGCTCCTCTCGACCAAGGTGTCGCTGCGCAGCTTCGACTGGACGCATCCGTCGGCGCCCATCGAGGCCGAGTCGGACGTGGTCACCGCGGGCAGCCTGCCGAACGGCGCCGCGCTCGGCCCAGCCCGCGAGGTGTACGAGCACGACGAGCGTCCTCCGACCCTCCACTCGTACGACGGCACGGCCTACGGAGCGCATGACGCGTCGGAGAGGGCTCGGCTCCGGCGCGAGGCGCTGGCGATGACGGCGCGCGTCGCGCAGGGCGACTCGTCGGTCTCGGCGCTGCGTGCGGGGGGCATCTTCGAGCTCACGGGCCACCCGGCGCCCGAGCACGACGGCCGCTACCTGGTCCTCTCCTCGACCCACACGTTCGGCGGCGAGCTCGACTACGCCAACTCGTTCCGGTGCATCCCCGCCGACGTACCGCACCGCCCCGCGCGCTCCACGCCGCGTCCATCGATCCGCTCGATGCTCAGCGCGACCGTCGTCGGCCCGAGCGGGGAAGAGATCCACACCGACTCCCACGGGCGCATCAAGGTGCAGTTCCACTGGGACCGGCTCGGCGCGATGGACGAGCACTCGAGCTGCTGGATGCGCGTCATGCAGCCCTGGGCCGGCAAGGGATGGGGGTTCGTGTTCCTGCCGCGCATCGGCATGGAGGTCGTGGTTCGCTTCGTCGACGGAGATCCGGACCGGCCAGTCGCCGTCGGCGCGCTCTACAACGGGGATCGCGCGGTGCCGCTCGCGCTTCCGGGCGAGAAGACGAAGAGCACCCTGCGGACGGAGTCGAGCCCGGGGGGCGGCGGCAACAACGAGCTACGGTTCGAGGACGCCGCCGGCAGCGAAGAGGTCTTTCTTCACGCGCAGAAGGACTTTAACGAGGTGGTCGAGAACGATCACTCGACGACGGTCCACCACGATCAGTCGATCACCGTCGACAATGATCAGCGGCAGGAGGTCGGGAATAATCAGGTCGAGCACGTCGTCGCGAACCAGGACCTGACGGTCGACGCCAATCGCACGGTGACGGTGCACGGAGACTTCTCCGAGACGATCGACGGCAGCGAGACGCGGACCGTCTCCTCGGGGGTCGACGAGACCATCGACGCGAGCGAGACGCGCACCGTCACCGGCGGCATGACCGAGACGATCAGCGGGGGCCGGACCCAGAGCATCAGCGGCTCCTCGAGCGAGTCCATCCAGGGCAGCCTCACGCAGACCATCGCCGGCGCTGTCGCGATCGACACCCCGGCGACGTACGACATCACCGCGAGCGGCGGCGTCACGATCATCGCGCCGGCCGGCGTCACGATCGTCGCGCCCGCCGGCCACACCATCGTGGCGCCGGGCGGCCAGACGATCATCGACGGCGAGTGGGGAAAGAGCGGCTCGCAGTGGTTCGACTCGATCGCGATGTCTTTCTCGGCGCAGATCCTCAAGTTCAATTACAAGACGCTCTACGTCACGACCGACGGCATGAGCTTTGAGTGGTCGACGTTCAAGCTCGCGAAGCGCGGCATCCGGCTCTGGTCCTACGGCGGCGTCTTCGATAAGATCGCGATCGCCCACAAGATCCGCGCGATCGGCATCGAGATCGCGGGCGCGCACGTGGACGCACCTGGTGGCTGAGATCAGGAGCCTGAGATGACCGACACTGCGGACAGGGCGCGGGTGGAGCTTCGATTCTCGCAGGGTGGCGAGGGCGGCATCTGGCACGTGCGCGCCGCGCGGCTCGAGGAGGCGCTGAACACCCCATACGCGCTGCGCCTCGAGCTCCTCTCGGAGGCGGCGGGCGTCGAGCCGGTGGCGATGCTCGGTACGTCGATCGAGCTGAGCGTCACGCGAGACGAGCTCGAGCGGCGGGTCACCGGTATCGTCGCCGCGCTCGAGGAGGGCGAGCACGAGCACGATCACAAGCGAGTCGCGGTGACCCTCGAGGTGCGACCGGCGGTCGAGGCGCTCCGCCACCGCAGGGACACCCGCATCTTCCAGGACATGACGGTGCCGGAGATCCTCGAGGCGGTGCTCGGGGTGGGGCTCTCGCCCTACGAGCGGAGCATCGACAACCGCACGAGCCGCACCTATCCGAGCTGCGAGTACCGCGTGCAGTACGACGAGACCGATCTCGACTTCTGCCAGCGCCTGATGGAGGAGGAAGGGATCGTCTACTTCTTCGAGTTCGAAGGCGACAAGGAGACGCTCGTCTTGGCGGACGGCGCCAACGAGTATGCGTCGATCGAGTGCGCGCACGGCTCGGTGATCGAGCGGCGCCGGGGGCAGGCGCCGGGGACCGAGCACATCGATCGCTTCGAGCGGCGGCACGCGATCCGCCCGACCAAGCTCGCGACGCGGCACTTCGACTGGACCCACCCCTCGACGCCGGTCGAAGGCGCCTCGAGCGACGAGGCGCCCGACACGGAGGCGCACGGGGCCTACCTCGATCCGGCGCGCGAGATCTACGAGCACGACGCGCACCCGCTGAGCTTCAGCGAGTACTCCGGCACGGTCTACGGCGCGTCCGACGTCACGGCCCAGGTCGAGGTCCGGCGCGAGGCGCACGCCGCCGACGCGAGGGTGGTCGACGGGACCTCTACCGTGACCGGCATGCGTCCCGGCGCCATCTTCGAGACCGTCGGGCACGAGGCGCCGGAGCTCGATCGGCGGTACCTCGTCGTGTCGGTCTCGCACGACTTCGATGGGGCCGAGCTCGACGAGGGAAGCGTCGACACCTCCGATCGCTACCGCAACGCCTTCCGGTGCATCCCCGACGACGTCGCGTTCCGCCCGCGGCGCGCGACCCGCCGGCCCACGATCGACTCCACGTTGACCGCGAGGGTCGTCGGCCCGGCCGGCGAGGAGATCCACACCGATGAGCACGGCCGGATCCGCGTTCAGTTCCACTGGGACCGCGAGGGCGCGTTCGACGATCACTCGACCTGCTGGGTCCGCGTGATGCAAGCCTGGGCCGGCGCGGGGTGGGGCTTCTCGTTCATCCCGCGCATCGGCATGGAGGTGGTGGTCGGCTTCATCGAGGGCGATCCCGATCGCCCGGTGGTCACGGGTGCGGTCTACGACGGCGAGCGCGTCCCGCCCTACGCGCTGCCCGACGAGAAGACGAGGAGCACGATCAAGACCGAGTCGAGCCTCGGCGGCGGCGGAAACAACGAGCTCCTCTTCGAAGACCTGGCAGGGAGCGAAGAGATCTATCTCCACGCTCAGAAGGACTTCAACGAGGTCGTGGAGAACGACCACACGATGACGGTGCACCACGACCAGACGATCCAGATCGACAACGATCAGGTCCAGGAGGTCGGGAACAACCAGACGGAGCACGTCTTCGCCAACCAAGACCTCACGGTCGACGCGAACCGGACCCAGACCGTGCACGGCGACGCCCGGGAGACCATCGACGGAAGCGAGACGCGGGTCGTCTCGTCGGGGGTCACCGAGACGATCGACGCCGGCGAGACCCGCACGATCAGCGGGGGCATGACGGAGTCGATCGCCGGTGGCCGCACCCAGACGATCGACGGGAGCTCCACCGAGTCGATCGGCGGGAGCCTCGAGCAGACGGTCACCGGCGGGATCACCATCACGACGCCCTCGACGTACGAGATCACGGCAGCCGGCGGCTTCTCCATCACGACGCCGGCCGCGACCACGATCATCGCCCCCGGGGGCTACTCGCTATTGGCCCCCGGTGGGCAGACCTCGATCGACGAGTCGTGGTTCTCGATGGGCAACAAGTGGTTCGATAACTACGGCATGAAGGGAACCACCGTGGTGTCGAAGATCGGCTGCAACTACGTCTTGAACATCGCCCTCCTCTCCACCGCGCTCGATTTCGGCGGCGCGAGGCTGATCACCGGAGGCGCGTTCGAAGAGGTGAACGGCGCGAAGGCGGAGACCACTGGCGCCAAGATCAAGGCCATCACCGGCGCCGTCCTCTTCTGCGGCCTCTTCAACAAGACATGAGTCGAGCCCTTTCATGAAGATTACGAAGTCATGAAAGTCATCAAGCCGTTTCGCTTGAGCGTCGTCACGCGGTGTTTCGAGGTTGAGCGTCGTTATTACTTCGGCGTCTCGACCCTCGCGTTCTTCGATCTCACCACGTCGGAGCTCCTGCCGGAGGTCGCGCTGTGGCAGTTCGCCGCCGACGAGCTCGGCAAAGATGCCGGCATCGACGTCGGGATCCCCAAGCGGCGCTCCGAGTACCTCGTCAGCGGCAGCGTTCATTGCCCGGGCGGGCGAGCGCAGCCGACGTGCCCGGCCAGCGTGCGGGTTGGCGACCTCGAGAAGACGGTCTACGCGATCGGGGATCGCTTCTGGAAGGGCGATACGCAGAGCAAGCCCGCGCCGTTCACGTCGATGCCGCTGACGTGGGCGCGCGCCTACGGCGGAAGCGGCTTCGCACCGAACCCGGACGGCAAGGGCGCGGCGGCCGTCGAGACCGAGCACGGCCCCGTCCAGTTCCTGCCAAACCTCGAGCTCCCCGGTCACCTCGTGACCGACCCGGATGACCGGCCGCCGCCGGCGGGCTTCGCTCCCCTCGATCTCATGCGTCCGCAGCGCTTCACGAAGACCGGCACCTACGATGAGCGCTGGCTGAAGGAGCAGTTCCCCGGCCTCGCGTCGGACATGGACTGGACCTTCTGGAACATCGCACCCGACGACCAGCAGCGCGCGGGCTCGTGGCGGGGCGACGAGCCGTTCACGCTCCGGAACCTCCACCCGACGAAGGAGGCGCTCGAGGGTCGCCTGCCGGGGCTTCGTGCCCGAACGTTCGTCACCCGGCGGGGCGCGGACGGCGAGGAGCAGACCACGCCGCTCGACTCGACCCTCACCACGGTCTGGCTCTTTCCGCATGCCGAGAAGGGCATCCTAATCTTCCAGGGTGCGATCGAGACGAGGGAGGACGACGCGTCGGACGTCACCCTGATGATGATCGCCGCCGAGCGGATCGACGCGCCGCGCTCGGACGAGCACTATCGCCGGGTCCTCGCCGAGCGGCTCGATCGCGATCTGGCGCCCTTCCGTGTCCTCGCGGACGAGGATCTCCTCCCGCCGGACCTCATCGCCAGCTTCGAGACCCAAGACGAGATCGCGAAGATGAAGGCGCTCGTGACGCGCGACGGCGTGCTCGAGCGGCGCGGACAGGAGCGGATGGTCCGGCAGATCGACGAGGCGCGGGAGGTGATCGCCAGCTATGGGCTCGACCCCGACGAGCACGGACCCGCGCAGCCTGCCCCCTTCGTCGTCCCGGAGATGCACGAGCTGCCTGCGCTGATGGCCCGCATGGAGGCGGAGGCAAAGGCCGCGCGCGACAACCACGAGAAGGTGCTCGAGGCGAAGCTCCAGGAGGTCGAGCCGATGATGGCGGCGCACGGCGTCGATCCGGCGTTCTTGCGGGCGGAGATGCAGGACTCGCACGTGGGCCCGCCGACGTTCACCGCCGAGGGTGAGCTCGCGAGGATCCGGCGCCTCGACGCGCAGAGCCGAGCGGCCGGGCTCGTCCTCGACGAGATCCAGGAGTGGATCGCCGACGAGGCGCTCCACGCGCAGTGGAAGCAGGCCGAGACGGCGATGCGCGACGCCTACGTCTTCTCCGCGCACTTCCAGGGTGCGCCGCCCCAGCGCGGCGAAGCGGAGTCGCGGCGCGCGCGCGACGCGGTCCTCGCGGCGCTGCACGCGGGGGAGGCGTTCGCGTATCGCGATCTCACGGGCGTGGACCTCTCCGGGATGGATCTGCGGGGCGCGAATTTCCGACGCGGCTGGCTCGAGGCGACGAACCTCCGCGGGTCCAACCTCGACGGCGCGGACTTCACCGAAGCGGTGCTGGCGCGGGCCGATCTCTCGGGGACGTCGCTCGCGGGCACGCGCTTCCGTGGAGCGAACCTGGGGCGCGCGTCGCTCGTCGGGGCGAAGGGTGGCGGCGTGGACCTCAGGGAGGCCACCCTGATGATGACCGAGCTGAAGGACGCCGATCTCACTGGCGCGCTGCTCGACGGAGCGAACCTCCGAGATGCGGTCTTCGAGCGCACCCGCTTCGGCGGCGCGATCGGCACCGGTCTGAGCTTCATCCGTACCGACCTTCGCGGCGTGTCCTTCTCCGGCGCGAGGCTCTCCACGTCGAGTTTCATCGAGTGCAACCTCAGCGGCGTCGACTTCAGCGGGTCCCGCCTCGACGGGGTGACGTTCCTGCAGTGCGACACCTCGCGCGCGAGCTTCGCCGGTGCGCAGACGACCAAGCTCGTCCTCTGCCTCGCGGTGTCCTCGGAGGGCGCGATCTTCCGGGGCGCGGGGCTCACGAGCGCGAACCTGCGCGCGATCTCGCTCCGCGCCTGTGACTTCGGAGAGGCCTGCCTCGACCGCGCCGACCTGAGCGAGTCGGACCTCACGGACGCGCGCTTCCATCGCGCCGTGGCGAAGGACGCGCGCTTCACCAAGGCCAACCTCCAGCGCGCCGATCTGACAGGAGCGAACCTCATGGGCGCGGACTTCACCAAGGCCGACCTCCGCAGCACGCGCCTGGTCGGCACCAACCTCTTCTCCGCGAGCTTCGCGAAGGCTCGCTCGGACACCGCCACCGACCTGACCGACTCGAACCAGAAGCGCGTGACCATCTATCCCCTCTGGCGGCCGCAATGAGCGCGCTGACGCTGGAACAGCTGCAGACGATGATCCGACGGGGCGAGCCGGTGATTGGCGCCGACGTCTCGGGTCAGGATCTGTCAGGCGCCGATCTCGCCTATGGGATCTACGAGAAGGTGAGCTTCCGTGGCTGCAACCTCGCGAACGCACGGCTGCGGGAGTCGTTCCTCCATCAGTGCGACTTCAGCGGCGCGGTGATGGTCGGCGCGGATCTGACGCGTTCGAGCTACGACGAGACCCTTTTCGTGGAGGCGCGGCTCGCCGGCGCGGACCTCACGGCCTGTCAGCTCGCGCGTCCGGACTTCACCTCGGCTGACCTCGACGGCGCCACGCTCACGATCGCCCAGCTCATCCGCCCCGTCCTCACGTCCGCGGTGCTCACCGGGATCCTGTTCGATCGCAACGCGATCCTCACCGTCATCGACTGCACCGGCGCCGACTTCTCGCGATCCCGCTTCCAGCTCGCCACGATGAGCGGCGCCGATCTGACCGCGGCCCGGCTCGAAGGGACGGTCTTCGATCGCGCGGTGCTGCACCAGGCCAAGCTCGCGGGGCGCGACCTCCGTGGCGTGCGCTTCGAGGGGACGCAGGTCATGGACGCCGACCTCCGCGAGTGCCTGTTCACCGGCGCGCGCCTCGCCAACGCCAACTTCAAGGGATCGGATCTCACGGGAGCCAACCTCGATGACGTGGTCGCGAACAACGCGCTGTTCGTGGACGCGATCCTGAAGGGCGCCAGCGCCCGCCGCGCCAAGCTCCACCAGTCCATCTTCATCGGCGCGAACCTCGAGGACGCGGACTTCTCGCAGACCGACATGACGCAGTGCGTCCTGCACCGCGCGAGCTGCGCCGGCGCGAAGTTCGTGCAGACCGACCTGACGTATGCGGAATTCCTGAACGCGGACGTTTCGCGCTGCGACTTCCTCGCGGCGAAGCTCTTTCGCGCGCGCCTCCACGGGATCATCGAGGAGGAGGCGCGCTTCGACGCCGGCCGCGCGGTCGCGCTCGGCGACGATCCGGATCTCCTGGAAGCACAGCAATGGCGCCCCCGTCACTGACGCGGGCCGAGGAGCGGTAAATGCGAAGCGCGAACGCCCAGAGGGCCGATCTCGAAGCTCAGGTGCTGCAGGACGTCGGTGACATCGTGTCGGCCACCGACGACCGGTTCACCATCGCCTGTGACGGCGCCACCTTCACGGCGCGGCGCGCCTTGAGCTGCATCGTCGAGCCGAAGGTGGGGGACCACGTGTTCTTCGCGGGCCGGCTCTCGGGAGACCTCTACGTGCTCGCGGTCCTCGAGCGGATCGAGGAGGGCGCCGAGGTCGTCATGCGGGTGGCCGGCGACCTCACGCTGAAGGTGGACCACGGTCGGTTCACCGTCGCGGCCGCCGAGGGCGTGGACATCGTCTCGAAGGAGGAGATCGCGCTCACGTCGAAGTCCGTCGAGGTCCGCGCGACCCGCGCACAGATGTTCGTCCGGAGGCTCGAGGTCGTCGGCGATGCGCTCTTCGGCGACGTGCGCGCGGTGAAGACCGTGTTCGGCAAGCTCGAGCGGGTGGCGGAGCACGCGATCGAGCGGATCACCCGCAGCTATCGTTTCATCGAGGAGGCGGAGCACGTACGGGCGGGATCATTCGAGGTCGTCGCCAAGGAGGCGATGCGGCTCAAGGGCGAGAATGCCTTCGTGCAGGCAGACAACTTGGCGAAGATCGATGGCGATCAGATTCACTTGGGCTGAGACCAACGATGTTTGCAAATTCACAGATGATGGGCACTGACACCGGCTTTCCCGACGTCTGCCTCACCCCCGCGCCGCCCGCGCCCGCTCCCGTCCCCATCCCCTATCCGAACATCGCCATGGGACCCATGGGCGTGCCCGCCGTGTACAACATCCTCTACATGTGCGCGCCAGCCCACAACATGGCCACGACGGTCCCGCTCTCGAACGGCGACAACGCCGGCGTGGCCACCGGCGTCGCGTCTGGCATGGTGATGGGGCCGGCGCGGCACCTGACGGGCGCGTTCACGTGCCTGGTGGGCGGTATGCCCACCACGCGGATGACGAGCGTCGCGATCCAGAACAACACGAACTGTCCGGGCGCGCGGATCGTCCCCAGTCAGGTCAAGGTCCTCGTCCTCGCGCCATGAGCTGGGGCTCCGCGATGCCCTCGCCGAGCGTGTTCGATCCGGTCCTCGCTGCGCAGCCGGATCGACTGGCGATCGCCGCGCACGAGCGCGGCCTCGATCCGGCGCCGCCGGACGGCGCGGCGGTGCTCGAGCTCGCGTGCGGAGATGGCGCGAACCTCCTGCCCCTCGCGTACCACCGGCCTGGCGCGCGCTTCGTCGGGCTCGAGGGGGCACCCGGCCCGGCGCGCGCCGCGCGGGCGTCGGCCGCCGCGCTCGGACTGAAGAACGTCGAGATCCTCGAAGGGGGCCTCGAGGCGCTCGACGGGCTCGCGGGTCGCTTCGACTATGTCCTCGTGCCGGGCGTCCTCTCCACAGTCTCCGACGGCGCCGCCGACGCGACCGTCGCGACCTGTGCCCGCATGCTCGCCCCGCAGGGGGTGGCCTACGTGGATCACCTCGGGTCGGCCGGGATGCTGCTGAGCCAGCGGCTCCGTGAGCTCCTGCGCCGTCAGGTGGCGGCGTTCGACACCGTGCGTGAGCGCGTGGAGCGCATACGAGAGATCCTCGCCGTGCTCGACGACGACAGCCTCGACATGAAGCAGCCGCACACCGTGCACGCTCGGCTCGAGGTTCGGTTCGCGCGCACGCTCGGCGACGCCGCGCTCGTCGGCGAGGTGCTCTCGCCATATCGGCGGACCTATTCACCGAGCGAGCTCTCCGGGCTGCTCGTGCGCCATGGGCTCGAGGAGCTCGCGGAGGCCTGGGACCCTTCGCTCGAGCGTCGCGGCGAGGCGAGCCTCCGGCGGAGGCTGGCGCCGTTGACGCGCGGGGCGCCCGACGCGGCCGATCTCCTCGAGCTGATGACTGGACCGCGGCGGCGCGGCGTGCTCGTCGTTCGTTCCGGCTCGAGGGGGAGCCGCGCGAGCCTGCGAAGGGGGCTGCTCGAGCGCGGCGCGTTTGCGGCTCGCCTCGAGACTCGCCGGGATGACATCCTCTACGAGCCGACCATCGAGATCGCGTTCGCGACGCGCTCGGGCGCGATGGTCCGCACCCGCGATCCGCTCCACAAGGCGGTGCTCGCGACGCTGCGCGCCGCGTGGCCCCGCGGCCTCTCGTTTCAGGAGCTGATCGACGCTGCGACCGCCCGCTTGCCCGGCGCGCTCTCCGGTATCCCCGCACCGACGCCATCGGACGTCGAGCGCCAAGCGAAGGAGCTCCTCGAGCTCCACGCGCTCGACGCCGTCAGCTGGAGCTCCGTGCACCCGCCGATCGAGACGCGGGTGACGGAACACCCTCTCGTGTCTCCGCTCACGCGATGGCAGGCACAGCGCGGGCATGTGCTGACCGACACGCAGCATCGCCTCGTCGCGGTGGATGAGCTGACGCGCCGGTTGATCGGGCGACTGGATGGTGCGTCGACCTTAGCGGATCTCGTCCGAGCGACCCGCGCGCTGTTCGACACGGGCGAGCTCGCGTACGCGCCATCGAGCGAGGCGAAGCGTCCTTCTCCCGATGCGCTGGTGAAGGAGGCGCTGGAGGGCCTCGCGGCGGCCGACATCCTGATCCCCGGATCCTCGCACCTGGCGGCGGCGGAGTGACGCAGGGAGCCTGCGCTCGCATGAGAAGCCGCCGCCGCTGGTGACGTTGGAAGGCTCAGAGCGGGAGCGTCGAGTCGCCGGCTCTGCGGTAGTCGCCTCGATCCTTGAGCGCGCGGGTGGCCGCGAAGATCGCCTCGCCGGTGTCGAGCGTGCGGTCCGGACAGGCCTCGCGCACGTTCGCGCGCAGCGTCTCGGACGCGTGCCGCACGAAGGGGTTGGTCGCGCGCTCCTCGCCGATCGTCGAGGGCACCGCAGAGCGGCCCTCGGCGCGCAGGGCGAAGACGCGCCGGATGCGCTCGGCGAGCGCCGCGTTGTCGGGCTCCACGCTCCACGCGAAGCGCAGGTTGTCCTGCGTGTACTCGTGCGCGCAGCAGACCCGCGTCGCCGGATCGAGGGCGGTCAGCCGCCGCAGGCTCTCGAACATCTTCTCGGGTGGGCCATCGAAGAGGCGGCCGCATCCGGCGGCGAAGAGCGTGTCGCCGCAGAAGACGACGTCGGAGGCGACGTAGGAGACGTGGCCGTCGATGTGGCCCTCGGTGAGCATCACGTCGAGCTCGACCTCGCCGACGCGCGCCTTGCTCCCGTCCTCCATCGGATCGGTGAGGCCCGGGACGTCGCGGGCCTTCTTCGCGGGCCCGAAGACGCGGTAGCGGCTCAGCGTGCCCGCCCGCGCGAGCTCGTGGTTGATGCCGACGTGATCCATGTGGGTGTGGGTGTTGAGGATCGTCGTCAATCGCAGATCATGCGCCTCACAGTACGCGAGGACGGCGCCGGCCTCGGGGCCGTCGACCGCGGCGGCCTCTCCGCTCGCCGTACACACCGCGATCCAGACGAGGTTGTCCTGCCAGACGGGGATCTGGTGGACCTCGAGGCGATCGTCTGCGCTGCGGAAGGGAGGAAACGGCTCGGTGACGGTGTGCTGCATCGAGGCCCGAGGGTAGGCGCTCGGTGAGGTGGCGGAAAGGCGTCCGTGGCCGCGCCCCATCGCGGCGGGTAGGCTCCGGCCCGATGCGTTACGCGGCTTGGTTCCAGAGCGTGAGCGGCGATCCGGCGCGCTATCCGCTCAACGAGGTGATCTATCGCTGTCCGAAGAGCGGGGCGCTGCTCGAGGTGGTGCACGATCAGGAGGCCCTCCGCGCGCGCTCGCCGGCCGCGTGGATGCGCCTCTTCGACGAGCGCTATGGACGCACCGCGTGGCCCTTCGGCAGCGGCGTCTGGAGCAAGCACGAGTGGGTGCAGCCGCACGTCGCGCCCGAGAACGTGGTCTCCCTCTACGAGGGGAACACCAACCTGCTTTGGGCCGAGCGCTACGCCGCGCAGATCGGCCTGAGCGACGTCTGGGTCAAGCAGTGCGGCACGAGCCACACCGGCTCGTTCAAGGACCTCGGGATGACGGTGCTCGTCTCGTCGGTGAAGCAGATGATCGCCGAAGGAAAGCCGATCCGCGCGCTCGCGTGCGCGTCGACCGGCGACACCTCCGCGGCGCTCGCCGCGTACGGCGCGGCCGCCGGGATCCCCGTCGTCGTGCTGCTCCCGAAGGGGAAGATCAGCGCCGCGCAGCTCGTCCAGCCGATCGCGAACGGGGCGCTGGTCTGCAGCCTCGACACCGACTTCGACGGCTGCATGCGGGTCGTCCAGCACCTGACCGAGGACCCGCACATCTACCTCGCGAACTCGATGAACAGCCTGCGCGTCGAGGGGCAGAAGACGATCTCGATCGAGATCGTGCAGCAGTTCGACTGGGAGGTCCCCGACTGGGTGCTGGTCCCGGGCGGGAACCTCGGGAACGTGAGCGCGATCGCCAAGGGCTTCATCCAGATGAAGGAGCTCGGCTTGATCGATCGGCTGCCCCGGATCGCGTGCTGCCAGGCCGCGCGGGCCAACCCGCTCTACCTCGCGTACCAGCGGGCGCTGGAGGCGAAGCGCGATCTCGCGGAGGACGACTTCGCGCCGATCGAGGCGGGGGAGACGCTCGCGAGCGCCATCCGCATCGGGCATCCGGTGTCCCTGCCGAAGGCGGTCCGCGCGCTGGTCGCGACGCGCGGCGTGGTCGAGCAGGCCACGGAGCAGGAGCTCGCCGACGCCTCCGCGCGCGCCGATCGGACCGGGATGTTCAACTGCCCCCACACCGGGGTCGCGCTCGCCTGTCTCGAGAAGCTCGCCGCCCGCGGCGTCATCCGAAAGAACGATCGCGTCGTCGTCGTGTCGACCGCGCACGGCCTGAAGTTCACGGAGTTCAAGGCGCGCTATCACGAGGGGACGCTCGAGGGAGTGGAGAGCCACCTCGCGAACCGCCCGGTCGCGCTGAGCGTCGGCGCCGATCCCGCCGACGTGGCCGGCCAGATCCATCGCGCGCTCGACGCGCGCGGGGTGTGATCGCTCCGATCGCGACCACTTGAAGCGCCGCTCGAGGCGGTCACTTCCTTCGTGCAATGACGAAGGAGCGCTGCCCGATCTGTCATGCCGAGGCGCTCTACGTGGGCCTCGAGGATCTGGAGTGCCCCACGCCGGAGTGCCCCAACTACGGCACCGGCACCGAGCCGAGCCGGTCGGGCGAGCAGCTCCGCTTCGAGCTCGATCAGCTCATGTACGAGCTGTGGTGTCGCGCTCGCGCGCGCCTGTGACCTCAACGGTCACCTGCTCGGTCGGGACGAGCGTCGGATCGAGGCGCCCGCCGAGCGTGGCGATCGGCATCCACGAGAAGGGCGGGCGGATGGCCGGCGTGCCCTCGTCGAGCACCGCGCGCGCCGCCTCCGCGTACTTCGCCACGAAGCTGCGCGCGATGCTCGCGCCGGCCTCGGCCGTCGCGAGGTGCGGCATCGTGGTGTAGCCGGGGAACGGACGGAGCCGAGCCCAAGTCGCCGCGGTGGCGATGAAGTCGAGCTCTACGGCGGCCTGCTTGGCGCCGAGCGCTCGCGCGACGCGATGGAGCGCCGACATCGTCCGATCGCGACCGAGCTCCGGGGAGGGCGGCAGCTCGCGATGGATCGACGAGACCGACTGCGGCGCGTAGTGCAGCGCGAGCGAGGTCTCGAGCCAGCCCGCATGGAAGTCGAACTGGAGGTTCCTGCGGATGAACGCGCGCTCCTCTCGCGTGCCACCGAGGTGGGTGAGCGCCTCCTCGAGCTCCTCGCTGCGGAAGTCGACCATCATGTGGAGCGCCACCGCGAGCGGCGCGAAGGCGCGGCCGCCGGCGCGCTCGAAGGAGCGGACGCCGGCGTCGATCGCGAGGTTGTGGAGCGCGCCGCCGTGGAAGGTGTTGAGCACCGCCCGCTTGGCGCCGAGCTCGGTGAGCGCCCGGCAGGCCTCGACGACGATGCGCTCCGCGTCGCGAAAGCGGGTGTGTCGCGAGCCCGGACCGGACGCGGGCTCGACGCCCACCTCGAGCTCGTCGACGACGAGATACGGATAGTCGCGGCGATCCTCGGCGAGCGCGCGGTGGAGGTCGCGGCTCAGCCCGGCGGTGATCAGCCGATCGTTGTGGAGCGAGAGGTGCGGCCCGTGGAACTCGACCGGGTTGATCGAGAGGAAGACCGGCGCGTCGGTCGAGGCGATCAGCGCGCGGGCCTCGTGATGCGGGAGGTCGAGGATGTGGATGGTCTGGGTCACGGCGGGAAGCCCATGGTACGCGCGTCTCGACGTTCGTGCTCTGGTGGCTATCGGCGTATCGATGGCCGACCTGCCGGACGGATTCGCCGACATGCTCCGGATGCCGCTCTGGGAGGCGCTGCTCGGGAGGCGCTCGCGCCGCTTCGCGCGAGGCGCCGAGATCCCCGACGGCGTCCTCTCGTACCGCTCGCGTCATCCGCCGCTGCCGCTCTCGCCGCTCGAGACCCTCCTCGTCGTGACTGCCTGTGGGGGCAACACCTCGTGGCACCACCTGATCCAGCGCGCGGAGCGCTACGCGCCGCACCTCCCGAACTACCCGGGCGCGGCGGGCGGTCGCACGTTCCCCTCGGCCGCCGGCTTCCACACCTCGCAGACGTTCTTCACCGACGACGAGGGCCTCTACCTGCTCGACGCGCGCGACGCGACGCCTCTCGCCGAGCGCGACGCGGACGGTCGCCTCGATCTGGAGACCGTCGTCGGAGCGCTTCGCGCTCGCGTGCGCAAGATCGAGGACGGTCGCCTGAGGCTCCCGCCCGAGGTCCCGCACGTCGAGGCGCACAACACGTGGGTCGTCAATCAGCCGGGGACGCTGCTCGTCATTCCCGTCGGGGATCTCGCCCAGCACGTGCTCCTCGGCCTCTGCTACATGCTGCAGAACGGGTATGCGCTCTACGACGACATCCACCGGTGCCCCATCCCCGGCATGGAGGAGTTCGCGGACTTGGTGGATCCCGAGCGGGTCTGGCCGATCACCTTCCTCGATCAGATCTCGATGAGCGAGCTCGCGGTGGAGCTCGGCACGAGCTGCTACGCCGGCGCGCTCGCGCTGCAGGCGATGGGCCTCGGCGGGTGGATGTTCGACGGCATCGATCCGCTCTCGATGATGGGCGCGAGCGGCGATCCGAGCGTCCCGGGCCTCGGCTTCGCCTATCGGAGCGACGAGCGCTGGCCCTACCCGAACCCAGTGGGCCGGGCGCGCGTGATGGAGGCGTTCTGTCCGCCTCGATTCCCCGACATGCGCGCCGCGGGCGACGCGCTCTGTGAGCGCAAGTTCGGGCCCGGTGGCCCGTTTCATCGCGACACGCCGGGTCCCTTCCTCGACACGCCCCGCGTCCGCGCCGCCGCCCAGGTCCACGACGAGCGCTTCCGCCGCTGCGTCGCGCGGCAGGCGCAGTACGTGCTCGATGTGTTCGGGAAGTTCCCGGCCACCGTGCCCAGCCTCTTCGTCCTGTCGTACCTGCAGGCCGCGCACCTCGACACGGAGTTCTACGACCGCTTCTTCACGCCCGGTGCGTACCTCGAGACCCACGCGCGCCACATGGAGCGCTGGCATTCGGAGCGATAGTCAGCGCGCGAGAAAGATCGGATTCGAGACGGCGAAGGGGCGGTGGCCGCTCGTGTCGAAGGGCTCGTCGCCGGCCGCGTGGAAGACGACGAAGGAGCCGCCGGCCGCGACGTCGGCCTCGACCGGGATGCGCGCGCGGATCGTGGGCTCGAGCGGATCGGCGTCATCGATGGTGATCGGGATGGTCTCGGTCGTCACGCCGTCGACGATCACCTCGAGCCGGTCGACGTCGATCCAGCTGGCGGCGCGGACGACCACCTCGAACGCGGCGGTGGCGCCGGCGCCGCTCGCCTCCTCGCCCGGCGTCGCGCCGTCCGGCCCGGTGACGTCGAGGAAGATGCCGCCGCTCACCACGCTGCGGCCGGCGAGGGTCGCGTCGCGCACCATGGTCGCGGTGAGCGCTCGCGGATCGTCGACGCCGAGCGCGAGGCAGGTGCGCGGATAGCCGACCGGCGTCTCGGTGATGACGTGGCTGTCGGAGGAGCCCACCACGAAGACGCGGCGACCCGAGGCGAGCAGCGAGAACCAGTCGCGCACCGTGCCCTCGCGGTTGCGCTCGAAGTCGCTTCCGTTGAAGGCCTCGACGAGGGTGAGCTCGTCGTCCCAGAGCTCCGGCCGCTCGACGCTCCCGGTCGCCGGGTCGTAGCCCGCCACGCTGAAGTATCCCTGGCGCAGGCCGCCGGCGCGCGGGTGATTGACGATCAGCGCGGGCGCCTCGGGTCGCGCGCGCACCTCGTCGAAGACCTCGGGCGCGAGCCGATCGTACCAGCTGATCGCGCCGCCGCTGGCGCGCGCGGGGTCGGGCACCAGCGGGAACACCCCGAAGTGCCCGTAGGTGAACGTCGTGAGCTCGAGCCCCGCGATCCCGAAGGCGAAGTCCGAGAGGCCCATCGTGTCGATCACCGGCGCGAAGTCGCTCACCCACTCGTGCTCGCTGCGGATCGCGATTTCGAGCCCGTCGGCGACGAGCCCGGCAACCTTGAGCGTGCTCGGGTCGGACGAGTCGACCGAGCGATGCGTGTGGATGTGGAAGTCGGCGCACATCACGCCAGAGGTGTCGACCGAGCGCGCGAGCGCCGCGGAGATCGGCAGCTCCTCGCCCGCGGCGACCGTGACCTCGGTGACTTCGCGCTCGTACTCCGGCCCGCGCGAGATCGTCACCCGGTGGCGGCCCGGCGCGACCCGCAGCGTGACGACGCCGTCGGGCGGGAAGGCCACGTGGCTGCGGCCTGCGCCGGGAACCAGCTCGCCGAAGAGCTCGGGTGCGCTCGGCGGCGCTCCGTCGAGCGGGACGACCTCGACGCGCACCGGCAGCGCGGCGCCCGCCGCGGCGGTCGCGGTGACCGAGAGCGGCGCGAGCGCGCCCATGGTGACGCGGACGTCCGCGGTGATCGCGACAGGTCCCACGAGCGGCTCGCCCGCGCGCCAGGCCCAGAGCTCGGCGGCGCGGGGGTCGACGTCGATGGTGAAGGT
>JAEZBP010000261.1 GCA_023427125.1 Pseudomonadota bacterium
ACGACGGCGAGGGGCTCACGGTGCCCAAGGCGTTCGTGGTGCTGCGCGAGGGCGCCGAGGGCAGCGAGGCGCTCGTGGCCGAGCTGCAGGAGCACGTCAAGACGCGGCTCGCGCGCTACAAGTTCCCGCGGATGGTCGAGTTCGTCGGCGACCTCCCGCGCAACGATCGAGGCAAGGTCGTCCGCCGCGCCCTCGTCTGAGGCGCTCGTCGAGAGCAGGAGCCGCGCATGAGGTCGAAGAGCATCATCCTGATCGCGTCGCTCCTCGCGGCGTGCGACCCGGTCGAGGCGCCCCGCGACGCGAGCGGCATCGACGCGGCTCGAGCCGACGGCGCTCCGGCGGGCGACGCGGGCCCCGGCACGCTCGCGAGCTCGATCTCCCAGTACGGGATCACGTGGACCTTCGATCGTGCCTACCCGACCGGCGTGTTCGTGACCGGCGATCCGTGGGTCGTCGGTCCCGTCACGATCGTGTCGGTGACGCCCGCGCCGACCGGCGCTCGCAACGGCTCGGTGGTCGATCCGACCGGCGGCCACCAGGGCTACGACGACCGGGGCGGCGACTACAGCGCGGCGGAGAACGTCACCTTCCCCTACGTGCTCGCGGCCGACCGCTCGCTCGTCTCCAGCATCAGCAAGCCGGAGGGCGTCGAGATCCGCAACGCGGGCTGCCTGCAGGCCCAAGCGGTGCTCACGGCGGTGAGCGCGCCGGTGCCGGCCACCACCTTCCGGCCGTCGTACGCCGGCACTGACAAGCGCTACCTCGACGCCGCCGCGCTGCGCACCTCGCTCCTTCCGGACCTCGCGCCGCCGAGCTCGGCGCCGGACGTCGCGGCGCTCGCGCGCTACCTCGATCGCCCGCGCATCGATCACCTGAGCTCGTGGACGATCCAGGACAGCTGCGCCGAGGAGAACTGGAACAACGGCCCGGGCGCCCACGCCTGCTACGGCCGCGAGTACGGAGGCCTGGTGAGCGAGGCGGCGCTGGCCGTGCTGCTCGACACCCCTCATCGCGACGAGCTCGTGCGCGCGCTCGTCCAGATCGGCATCGACAACTTCGGAGTGCTCCGCGCGGGCGGCCGCTGGTCGGCCAACGGCGGCCACCACAACGGGCGCAAGTGGCCCATCGTGTTCGCGGCGCGCATGCTCGACGACTGCGACATGCTGGCGATCGGCGAGGAGTATGGCCCCGGCGACTTCGGCGAGGATGGCCACACCTACATGGGCGCCGCCGGCACGGCGCTCTTCGGCCAGGACTGCGGCGGCGGCCACGGCACGTACTTCGAGGATGGCTGCATGGGCTCGGGCGCCAAGGACTGTCGGGATCCGGCGGGGCTCGCCGACGCCTGCCCGGACTACCGCGACTGCTGCACCAGCGCGTACTGGGTGGGCGAGGCGCTGGCCGCGCGCATGCTGGGCGCGGAGCCGGTGTGGGACCACGATCCCTTCTTCGAGTACGTCGACCGCTGGATGAGCGGCGCCGTCACCGCGGAGGCCGGCGGATCGAGCGCGTTCGTCGACCAGATGTGGTCGCTCCACCGAATGGCGCTCCCGACCGGCTTGCCCGCACCGGCGACCTGCGATTGAGCTGTGTTTGGCGCGCGCCTTCGCGCGCGCCGGCCGAGCTACGCGGCCCTGCCGACCAGTCGGCGCGACCCGTCCCCGGTGTCCAGGCGAGGGTGAACGCTCCGCTCGGCGTTCCCGGCGCCGGGTAATTGCGCGACAGAGCGCGCTGGCCGGGCGGCCGCGGCGCCTGGTGGTCCGAGCTCCGGTCGAGAGCGGCTGCGATGACCATCCCAGCCTGGTGGCGCAAGATGGTCATCGCAAACAGGTTTGACGCGACGCGGAGGCGACGCAGCCTTCCGTCACCGATGCGTACAGAGCGAATCGTGTGCTGCGTGCTGGCCGCGCTCCTCTCGGGCTGCGTGCCCAACATGACCGGCGTGGTGTCCGCCGAGCGAGTCGGGGACCTGCTCGACCCGCCCGCGCCGCGGATCGCAGAGGCCGACGCGCCCTGTGGAGAGAGAGAAGCGCAGGACGCCACGATCGCGCGGGCGCCCTACCTGCAGTCGGTGGACCGCGGGAGCGCGAAGATCGTCTGGACGCAGGCGAACGGCGCCGCGCGCGTCGAGGTGGCGAGCCTCGACGGCCGGCCGGTCGGCGCGTTCGAGGGAGCGCGCGAGGACACCACCTACCTCGAGGGAGCGTCCCAGTACGTGGCGAGCGTCGGCGGGCTCGAGGCGGGCACGACCTACTGCTACACGCTGCGCGACGAGCAGGGGCGCGCGTTCTTCGGGCCGGCGGCGCTCCGCACGGCGCCCGAGCGCAGCGCCGAGCGCGTCGACCTCATCGCCATCGGCGACTCGGGCGGCGCCACCGCGGATCAGTGGATGCTGGCCGAGCAGCTCGGCACGGTCCCGGCCGAGCTGATGCTGCACACCGGCGACATCGCCTACCTCGACGGTACCCTCGAGCAATTCGAGACCGGCTACTTCGACGTGTACGCCGAGCTCATCGACGAGCTGCCGGTCTTCCCCACGTCCGGCAACCACGACTACCAGACCGACGCGGCGGGCCCGTACCGCGAGGTCTTCGTGCTGCCCGAGCCGCGCGAGCGCTGGTACTCGTTCGACTGGGGCCCGGTGCACGTGGTCGCGCTCGACAACGAGGTGGACTCCGCCGAGCAGGCCGAGTGGCTGCGGCGCGATCTCGAGGCGAGCGACGCGCCGTGGACCATCGTCATCACGCACAAGGGCCCCTACAGCTCGGGCTCGCACGGCCCGCACCGCGCGTGGCGCGAGCTCTACCAGCCGATCGTGGAGGAGCACGGAGTCGAGCTCGTGCTCTCGGGCCACGACCATCACTACGAGCGCAGCGTGCCCGTCCGCGGCGTGACCTACGTCGTCACCGGCGGCGGCGGCTACAGCACCCGACCGGTGAGTGAAGGCGACACGACGGCGTTCGCCGAGGACGTGACGCACTTCGTGTACATCTCGATCGAGGGCGACCTCATGCGCCTCCACGCGATCGACGCGACGGGCAAGGAGTTCGACGGCGTCGAGATCCAGCGACGTCGAGCCGCGGGCTGACGTAGCATGGCCAGCCATGCGCCGACTGCCGATCGAGCTCGCCGAGATGACCTACGAGGAGGCGCGCGGCGCCGCCGAGCGCGGGGGCGTCGCGCTCTTGCCGACCGGGGCCACCGAGGCGCATGGCCCGCACCTCCCGCTCGCGACCGACGTGATCATCTCGCGC
>JAEZBP010000860.1 GCA_023427125.1 Pseudomonadota bacterium
GTACATCCACCACGCGCCGTCCACGCCGCGGACCACGCTCGGGCGTCGAGGGGTCGCGCCGGCGCCCGACGCCTCGAGGATGGGGCCGCTGCCCACGCGGGTGAACGTGCCGTCGACGCTCGAGGCCTCTGCGACCCCGATGCCTCCCTCGGCCGCGTAGTACATGCGCGCGCGCTCTCCGTCGATCACGATCCAGGGATCGAAGACCTCGCTGCCCTCCCAGCTCTCCGAGGCCGAGAGGATCGGCGAGCCGGAGTCGAAGCCACGGTCGTCCCGCGGCGCCGCGCGGTGGATGGCGCGCGGCCCGAAGGCGTCCCAGAAGACCTCTCCGGGCGGGTGCTCCTCCGGCACCTCGGGGGGCTCCTCGAGCAGCGGGGCGGCCGCGTAGAAGAGGTAGCCCTCGGCGACCATCGAGCCGTCGAGCGCGTGGCCCCGTAGTCCGAGCGCGCTCCCGCCGACCTCGTCCCTCCCGAGGATGCGGAACTGCCCGGTGCCCCCGTGCGGGTAGGCGTCCGGCGACCCGCCCGGATCTCCGATCGTGCTGCACGCGGGCAGCGAGGGGAGCGACGCGACGAGCACGAACAAGGAGAGCAGATGCCTCAATCGAACCCCGCTTCCAGCGAGAGCCCGCCGGTCACCATGTGCCCCCACGCCACGTAGTCACCCACCGGATCGATCGGTGAGTCTTTCACCATCGCGCGCTCCGGGAGCCAGGAGTACGTGACGTGCGCGTCGATGCTCAGGAAGCCCGGCAAGAGCGGGCGCAGGCCGAGCAGATCGACGCCGAAGCCGAGGCTCCAGGTGTGCCGGTCGGTGTCGACGAGGTTCGTGAAGGTCGTCTGCGCGGGGGCGGGGCTGTTCTCGTAGAAGTAGCCGGCGCGCGCCTGGAACGCGAGCTCCGGGCTGCGATAGGGCGTGACCTCCACGCCGATGCGAGGGACCACGCGATCCTGGAAGCGCGCCGGCTCGGGGTTCTGATCGGGGATCCGGTCGGGGACCGTGATCGTGCCCGCGAGCTCCGGCGGAACCTCGATCCGCAGATCGACCCGGCTCGTGCCGATCGGGCTGACGTAGAGCGACCACATGAGCCACGTGAGCTCGAGCCCGATGCGGAGCTCGCGGATGGGCTGCCAGCTCGCGGAGAACGAGACCTGGTGCGGGACGTAGGCGTTGACGGACTGGGTCAGCAGGAAGAGGTATCCCGGGATGTCGAAGCCGCCCGCGATGATCGTCGTCGCGTTGACCGGATCGCCGTCGACCGTGCCCACCTCGGCGACCAGCTTGTTGTCGAGCGCGAACTCGCCGCGATAGGTGACGCCGAAGTCGAAGCCCTCGAGCGGCCCCACCTGCACGCCGACCTGCGGGTAGCGGATCGTGATCAGCTCGCCCGAGAGCTCGTGCTCGAGCGACGAGCGCTGAGGCTGGAACGCGTTCAGCGTGCCGCGGATGCGGAGCTCGTTGGCCGAGTAGCTGAGGAAGGCGATGCCGCCGCCGAGGCGCAGCCACTCGATGGGCTGGATGGCCACGTGCGTCGAGAGGTACGCGCGGTGCGGGCGGTTATCGTAGAGCTCCCAGCGGGGCCGGGCCCGCGGCAGGGTGCGGGAGCGCGAGACGCGCTGGTCGTTCAGGTGCACGCCGAGGCCGAAGCCGAAGCGGAAGTCGTCGACGCGCCCCGGCACGTTGAGGCCGAGCAGCACGCCGTGCGCCGGATCGACCGCGCTCGAGTGCTCGTTCAAGTACATGTCGTGCGCGGCGCCGAACCAGCCGAGCTGGATGTGCAGGCGCCCGTCGCGCACGATGCCCGCCGGGTTGTAGTAGTTGGCGCTGCCGTCCTCGACGTCCGAGCTGACGGCGCCCGCCAGCGCCACCGAGCGCGAGCCCATGCCGTAGGTGTCCATCGGCTGCGCCGCTGCGGGCAGTGAGACGCCGAGCACGACGGCGGCGATCAAGGCGCTTCGCATCAGAACTCCAACCCCAGGGTCCAGCCGCCCGCGAGCACGTAGCCGTCGGTGACCATCGGCGCCGAGGTGTCCGTGATGCCGATCTGGTGGGTGCGCGGCGCGAGCGCGTGGAGCTGGCCGTAGACGTCGATGATCAGGCGCTCGCCGCCCTGCCCGAGGTGGATCGTCCAGCCGCCGCCGACGGTGACGATGTGGCGATCGTTGTCGAGCACGCGGAACGGGACCTGGTCGCTCTCGATCGGCTCTCCTTTGCGGTTGCGCCGCGGCGCCGTCCGAGCCGGCGGCGCCGGGGTGGCCTCGTAGGCGTACCCGATGCGCAGCGCGAGATCGAAGTTCGGATCGCGGAAGGTCTGCTCGAACGCGACGCGTGGGCTCGGGATGATCGAGAAGCCCGGCGAGGGCGCGTTGCGGCCCGACGCGGTCGTCGGGATCTGCCCGCCCGGGAAGGCGTCCCAGAAGCGCGTGGTCAGGTTGAGCACGATCATCGAGTCCGGGAGCGGCTTCCAGTGCCCCTCGGCGATGAGCGTCGGTGGGTCGTACTGCACGACGCCGCCGACCGTGAGGACGGGGAGCTCGATCGGGAGATCGGATGTCGCGATCTCCAGATCCATGTGCGCCGCGAGCTCGTGCCGATACGCGAGGCCGACGCCCCAGCTCGGCTGCTGGTAGCGGAGGCCGACGAGCGGCGCGAACGCGGTGGTCAGCTGCGTCTCGACCTCCGAGCTGAACGCGTTGGTCTCGTCGAGGCGCACGCTGAGCACGCCGATCACGTCGGCGAGCGCGCTGACGCCGACGCCGAAGTAGAGGCCGTCGAGGATCCCGCGAAGGTCCACGCCGAGCGCGACCTGCAGGCCGAGCACCTGGCTGCGATCGAGCACCGTCCACTGCGGGGTCTCGGGGAAGTGCACGCGCCCGATCATCAGCGCCGCGGCCGGCGTGAAGAACGCGCCCCCGATGACGAGCCGGTCCTCGAGCACGTCGCCGAAGGGCAGCGGGAGCGAGAAGCCGATCGTCATCCCGCGCCCCGGCTCGAGATACTGCCGCTCGCCGTCGATGGCCACGCCGAACCCCGCGCCGTGCAGGCCCAGGTTGAGCGCGCGCCGCCGAACTGGGCCGAGGCCCGCGGGGTTCGCGAAGACCGCCTCGTAGCCCTCGGCGTACGAGGTGCCGGTCATCGCCAGGCCTGGGGTGCGTCCGCCATAGCCGAAGAGATCCTGCGGCGAGGCGTGGGCGGTGCCCGCGCCGAGCGCGAGGGCGAAGCCGAGGAGCGCGAGGAGGTGTCGAGTGGTTCTCACCGGCGGCCGACACGATACACGAGCGCGCGGCGGGGGTGCAGTAGTTCGCGAGCCGGCGCTCCAAAGCCAGACGCACGAAGGCCGCCGCGGGCATGCCCGCGACGGCCTCGTCAGGAGAGCGGGCGGTGATCAGCCCTGGTTGCAGGTGACCGTCGCGCGGGTCTCGCCGCGGTAGATCGAATCCCACACGCGGATCTCGTACGCGCCGGGCTGGAGCTGCTGGGTGATGCTCGCGTTCGACTCGGTGAAGCCCTGGTCGTCGCTGGCGACGACGGCGCCGTTCGAGATGATCTCCATCTTCACGCGGCGGTCGTTGTCCATCGTGGCGGTGCAGGTGTACTGGCCGGCCGCCGCGATCGTCAGGGTCGCCGACTTCGAGGCGGCGCGATCGTTCTCGGGGCGGTTCATGAAGTTGTACTCCTGGAACTGGATGACGAGCGGGGCGCCGAGGGTGAGCGCGCCGACGGGGGTCGGGGGCTGGAGCTGCTGGACCTGGCCCTGCGCGCTGAAGGGGCGGGCGCGGTACTCGACCACGCGCGCCTGGTAGCTGCCGGGGGTCAGGAAGCGCACGATCCGGGCGTTGTTGCCCTCGCCGCCGTCGTCGTCGTCCTCGACGAGCGTCTCACCCTGATAGAGGAAGAGGCGCGGATCGCCGCCGCTCGCCGAGATGTCGATCTGGTACTCGGCCGCCGTCGCGATCGTGATGTTGAAGCGCGGGGGCGTCGGGACGTTGAGGCCCGGGGGGGCCGGGCCGATGGCCAGGTCGACCGCCGCCGCGCCCGCTGCGGGCTGCGCCGCCGCCACACCCTCGGCCGTCGTCGCCGGCTGCGCGCCGGTGCTCGTGGCCGGGTCCGCGCTGTCATCGCCGCCGCCGCCACACGCGATGATCGCCCCGAGGATCGCAAACGCGCCGAGGATGCGCGTCACCTTCTTAAACTTCGTGTTCATTGCCGTATCTCCTGGTTCATGGGCTCGACCGGGGGAGCCGACGGCCGTGTCGTGCGGCGGATGAGTCGAGGACCCCCGGTCAGAATCGGGCGCGAGACTATCAGGCCCTTCGGCCCTGCCTAGTCCCTTCGATGCGCCGCCGCTGCCTGTGCAGCTGCGGTGCCGACGCGCGTTCTACGCTCGCGCGCGGGCGTTCTGCGGGAGCAAACGCACGTGTCCCGCCGGAGACCGCCCGAGGTCACGCCGGCGAAGGCCCGGCGTCTCGGTGAGGTGGCGCGCGTGCTCGCTACCCTTCTTCGCCGGGAGGCGCGGGGGCGCCGCGGAGGCGATCGCGAGCGTCGCGGTGGGACGGATCGAGCTCGAGCGCTTGCTCGTAGGCGCGGCGGGCCCCTGCCGCGTCGCCCGCGGCGCGTCGCGCGTCGCCGAGCAGGACCTGATACTCGGGGCGGCGACGGCGCAGGCGCGCGGCGCGCTCCGCGTGGGCCACGGCCTCACTGGCGTTGCCGGTGGCGAGCGCCACGCGCGCGAGGCCCGCGTGCGCGTGCGGGTTGAGATCGTGGACCGCCACGGCCTGCGCGAAGGCCGCTGCCGCCTCGGCGAGCCGACCCGCCCGCTCGTGCTCGACGGCTTGACCGATCACGACGTCGGACTGAGCGCGCGCTTGGTCGGGGGTCAGGGCCTCGGCCGGTGCAGGAGCCTCGGCCGGAGGAGGCGCCGCTTCGACCTGCGGTGCTTCGGCCGGCGCCGGTTCGGGTGCGGCTTCGACGGGCGCGGCCTCGACGGGCGCAGCCTCGATCGGCGCAGCCTCGATCGGCGCAGCCTCGATCGGCGCCGGCTCGGCCGGCACCGCCAGGGCGATCTGCGGAGGGGTGGGGACCGGCTCCGAGGGAGCCGCCGACGAGGGCGGATCCGCCGACGCCACGAGCTCCGGCCCGCCTGGGCTCGTCCGGAAATACATGAAGTACACGCCGGCCGCGCCGCCGAGGGCGAGCACGCCGAGCACGCCCGCGATGCCCAGCACGAGCGCGACGACGCCGCCGCTCTTCTTCGCGGCTGTTGCGGGCTGCCGTTGCATGGGCGGCGAGGGTGGTGCCGCGTAGGCGTGGGGCGCGCTGGGCGGCGTAGGAGGCAGGGGCAGGCTCACGCCCTCCATCACCATCGTCGCCGGCGTGCTCCGCGCGGCCGCCTCGCTCGGGGCCGGCGCCGGGATCGCCGCCATCGGCACCGCTGCGCCCGACGAGGAGATCGCAGTCGCCAGCGCCTCCTGGATCGGCTCGCTCCTCTCGGCCTGCGGGGCCGGAGGCGGGGGCTCGAGGTTCGGGCCGGGCTCGAAGAGCGCGGTCTGCGGCGCGGTCACGTCGGGGTCGGCCGGCAGGCGCGTCTCGAGTGAGGGCGCGTCGTTCATCGAGCGGGCCAGCTCTTGGGCGATGACGATGTTGTCGCGCGTCTGCTCCGACGACGCGTCGGGGGCGTCGACCTTCGGCGCGAGCGGCTTCGGCCGCGCGAGATCGTGCACCTCGGGCGGCGGCGGGCCGCCGGGCGCCGTGACCTCGTCGAACGTGAGCAGGCCGGGCGAGCTCGCGGCCCCCGGCAAGGTCGTGCGCTCTCCGAGCCCGCGCGGAGGCGGCGGAGGAGGAGGAGGCCGCAGCGCCGGCGCCGGCGTCTTGCGCCACGCGACCGGCTCGGGCTTGTTGACGGTCTCCGCCTGTTCGTCCTCGTCCCAGTCGAGCCCATCCACCGCGACCGGCGCCGGCGGCTGGCTCGGTGTCAGCATCGGTCCGCCGGCCGACGCCGTGCCCGCCTCGATCTCGGTGAGGAGCTCGGCGAGGGCGGTGGCCATGTCGTCGCCGCCATCGGCGCGAGGCAAGACGAAGAGCCCGCGCTGGCGGGCCTCGAGTCGCGCGGCGAGCCCGCCCGGTCCCATCACCAGCGCGAAGGGCCCGCGGTCCTTGCCGAGCTGATCGACCACCTCCGCGCCGCCGTCCTTCACCGCGCTCCCGAGGAGCACCGTCATGTCCGGTGGGCGCGGCGCGAGGCGCAGGCTGAACGCGGACATGTGTCGCGCGGTCATCCCGAGCTTCTCGAGGCCGCGGACGATCTGAGCGACGTACGCCGGGTCGTCCTCGCCCACGCACGCGATGCGCTTGGCGTTGGGTTTGGTCGCGGTCTTCATGCTTGCCGGGCGAATGGTACGCCAGCCGGCCCGCTGGGTCGTGGCCGAAGATGCGCGCTCACGAGATCCAGAGCGCGCTCGCGATCGCGATCGCCAGCACGGCGAGCAAGAGCTGCAGCGGGATGCCGAAGCGCAGGAAGTCGCCGAAGCGATAGCCGCCGGGGCCGTACACCATCAGGTTCGTCTGGTAGCCGATCGGCGTCGCGAAGCTCGCCGAGGCCGCCATCATCACGACGAGCGCGACCGGCGCGAGCGGGAGGTGTGCGCTCTCCGCTGCGGCGGCGGCGAGCGGGAACATCAGCGCGGCCGCCGCATTGTTGGTGATGAGCTCGGTCAGGATCGCCGTCGCGATGTAGATCGCGGCGAGCGTGGCGACCGGCCCGAGCGGCGTCGCGACCTCCACCAGCTGGCGCCCGATCGTGGCCGCCGCGCCGCTCGTCTCGAGCGCGGCGCCGACGCCGAACGCGGCCGCGATCGCGATGAGCACGCGTAGCTCGATCGAGCGCTGCGCCTCCTGCGCGCTCAGGCACCCGGTCGCCAGCATGGCCCCCGCGGCGAGCAGCGCGGCGACGAGGAGCGGCACGATCTCGAGCGCGCTGACCACGATCATCGCGATCAGGAGGCCGAGGGCGAGCGTGGCCTTGTCGTGCTTTCGCGGCGCGCTGCCCGCGACCTCGGTGACCAGCGCGAAGCTCGAGTCGTTGCGATAGCGCTCGAGGAAGCTCGGCGTCGCCTCGAGCAGCAGCACGTCGCCGGCGTGGAGGACGATGTCGCCGACCTTGCCGGTGACGCGCTCGCCGTCGCGGTGCACCGCGATGATCGCGGCCTCGTAGCGGGTGCGGAAGCGCAGCTCTCGCACGTTGGTGCCCGCGAGGGGCGAGCGGGCGCCGACGACCGCCTCGAGCAAGCACCGATCGGGCCTCGCGTGGGCCAGCTTCTCGACCTGATCGGTGGCCGGCACGAGCCCGCGGATGCGCCGCAGATCGACCACCGAGTCGACCACGCCCACGAAGAGCAGGTGGTCGCCGGCCCGGAGGCGCGTGTCGGGATCGACCGCCGGCATCAGCTCGCCCTCGCGCTCGAGCTCGATGAGGTAGAGGCCCGGCAGGTGGCGGAGGCCCGCCTCCTCGATGCGCTGGCCGACCACCGGCGAGTCGGGCTCGACCCGCATCGCGACCGTGTACTCGCGCGGGTGCTCGACGATGACGTGCGAGCCCGAGCGATCGGGCAGGAGCCAGCGCGAGAACACCACCACGTAGGCGATGCCGGCGATCAGCGTCGGCACGCCGAGCACGGCGATGTCGAAGAAGCCGAGCTCGAGGCCCGGGTCGCGCTGCTTCGCGAGGCCGTACACCACGAGGTTGGTGCTGGTGCCGATCAGCGTGCAGGTGCCGCCGAGGATCGAGGCCCAGCTGAGCGGCATCAATAGGCGCGAGCCAGAGAGCCCGGTGCGGCGCGCCCAGTCGGCCACGACCGGCACCATCATCGCGACCACCGGCGTGTTGTTGAGGAAGGCGCTGACCGACGCGACCGGGATCATCATGCGGAGCTGCGCGACCCAGAGGCGCGTCGGCCGCCCGAGCACCCGGCGCAAGAGCTCGTCGAGCGCTCCCGTCTCGCGCACGCCCGCCGCGACCACGAAGAGGGCGCCGACCGTGAGCACCCCCTCGTTGCCGAAGCCGACGAACGCGCGATTCAAGGGCACGATGCCGATGGCCACGAGCAGCGTCAGCCCACCGACGAGGACCAGGTCCGGCTCCGCGAGGCTCTTGGCCATCGCGAAGACCATCGCGACGGTGACCGCGACCGTGACCCAGGCTTCCCAGCCCATCGCGCGCGAACCTAGAGCAGCGGATCGCCGGA
>JAEZBP010000940.1 GCA_023427125.1 Pseudomonadota bacterium
GTCGTGCTCGCCGTCTGCGCAACGAGAGGCCAGTGCTCACGCCGGTGCTCGTCGCCGGTGCTCGTCGCCGGTGGCTCTCGAGCGCGCCGCTCAGCTCGGGTGAGCGGTGAGGTCGAGGCGCGCGGGACACGCGAGGAACGCGCCGTAGCGGGCGGCGGCGCGCTCGAGCTCGCGATGGAGCGAGCGGGCTACCGGAGCAAACAGCTCGATCCGCACGACGACTTCGCCCTTCTTCGCGGCGCGCGACCACACGCCCGCGATTCGGCCCTCGATCACGACGACCGGCGACATGATCCCGTTGCGCGTCCGCGCGGCGTGCGCGGGATCGAGGATCGCCTCGTCGAGCCCGAGCTCGCGATGACGCGCCGCGCTCTTCGTGATCACCCGAGGCGCGAGCAGCCGCAGCATCCAGCGCGCGTGCTCCGCCGGCACGAAGTGCAAGGTCCCGCGCGTCGGCTAGGTGCGGACGATCACCCGCGCCTCGATCGCGCGCTCGACATCGGCCTCGGTGCCCTCCGGCGCGCGGAGCGCGATGGCCCAGAGCGACGCACGATAGTCCTGCGCTTGCACGGCGAGGAGCGCCCGCACCACGGCCGCCGGATCGCTCATCGCGCCCGAGAGCTGCGTCGCGACCCGCTCCCGTCGAAGCTTCGCGCGGTCCGGCGCGGGACCGTGATGCTCGGTGGTACGCATCAATCTCCGAGCACGCGGCGGCGCATCAGCCGCATGACGATGGGGACGACGATCGCGAGCAGGAGGAGCGTGGTGAGCGCCAGCTTGACGGCCTCCACGCCGGCCGTGCCGGTGACCAGGAGCGAGCGGCAGGTCTCGGCGAGGTGGTAGACGGGGTTGAGCTCGATCAGCACCTGGACGGCCGCGTGGTCGGAGCGCACGGGGAAGTAGGTGTTGCTGATCAAGCCGATCGGGACGCCGATCAGGAACGCCGGGTAGTTCATGTGATCGATCGAGGGCACGATCGCGGTGAACAAGAGCCCGAGCGCCGCGAACGCGCAGCCGGTGAGGCCGCACACGAGCGGCAGGACGAAGAGCCAGCCCCACGCCACGTGGATGATCCCGACGACGTGGAAGCCGCCGAGCACGAGCGCGACGGCCGCGCTGTTCATCGCGCCGCGGGCCCCCGCCCAGAGGATCTCGCCCCAGACGAGGTGGTGGAGCTCGACCTGTGTGGCGAGGATCCCGTCCCACGTCTTCTGATAAAACATGCGGACGTAGGCGGAGTAGAGGGCCTCGAAGAAGGGGGTGCTGAACCCCGCATACGCGAGCAAGCCCGGCGCCAGGAACTGCGGATACGCGAGCTCGTGGCCGTTCCAGGTGAGCGTCCCCACGTAGCCGGCGAGCCCGAGGCCGAACGTGAGGAAGTAGATGATCGGCTCCATCGCGGGCGGGAAGAACGCGGTCTTCCAGTTGCGCAGGTACACCCGGCCGTTGCGTCGGAAGACCGCCCACGAGCGCCAGTCGGCGAAGGCGACCCACCGACTCACGAGGCGCCCGCCTTCCGGCGCGAGAGCTCGAGGAAGAGATCGTCGAGGTTCGGCGGGCGCATGCTGATGGGCGCGTCCGGGAAGCGCTTGCAGAGGGTCGCGAAGTCCTCGGCGCGGATCGGCGCGTGCAGCTCGCCGAGCACCACGCTCGGCTCGAGCGCGAGCTCCTCGCGCAGGTAGCTCGCGATCGTGTCGTGCGCCTCCGCGTGCGGCGGGACGACGACGACGTGCTCGCCGAGCATCGACCCGAGGACGGCCTCGGTGGTGCCCCGCGCGATCGAGCGGCCCGCGTCGATGACGAGCAGCTCGTCGCTCAGCCGCTCGGCCTCGTCCATGTAGTGCGTCGTGAGGATGATCCCCAAGCCCTCGGCGCGCATCGCGCGCACGAGCTCCCACACGTCGACGCGCGCGCGCGGATCGAGGCCCGTCGTCGGCTCGTCGAGGAAGAGGATCCGCGGGCGGTGGACGACGGAGCGCGCGATGAGCAGGCGCTTCTTGTAGCCGCCGCTGAGCGTCTGCGGCGACGCGTCGCGATACTCACCGAGCTCGAAGCGCTCGATCAGCTCGTCGATGCGGCCCCCGAGATCGTCGGGGCGCGGGCGGAAGTAGCTGGCGTAGGTGCGGAGGTTCTGGGCGACCGTGAGATCGGCGTCCAGGGTGTCGTCTTGCGTGCAGACGCCGATGATGCGCTTTAGCTCGTCGCGGTGCCGTCGAAAGTCGCGCCCCTCGTACTCGATGGTCCCCGCCTCGGGCTCCACGAAGCCGTAGAGCATGCGGAGCGTCGTCGTCTTGCCGGCGCCGTTCGGCCCGAGGAGCCCCAGCACCTCCCCCGCGCGGCACTCGAGGTCGAGCTCGTCGACGACCCGCTTCTCGCCGTAGCGCTTCACCAACCCGCGTGCGCGAAGGAGCGGTGCCGTCATGGAGCCGCGGAGTATAGCCCCCGCGAGCGGCTGGTTGACGCACGCGCGAGCGCTGGTAGCGTGGCGGCCTTCTCTTCGCCCGGGTCTTCCGGGGAGAGAGCGGTCGAAGAGACGGCCGCCAGAGGTGAACGCGATGCGAACGACACATGGAACGATCCTCCTTGCCGCGCTCCTCGCCGGCTTCGGGTGCGACAACAACCCGCCGGTCGAGACGCCGGACAGCGGCCCCGTCGTGCTCGACGACGCCGGTCCCGGCACCGACGCCTGCGCGGCGTGCCCGCGCGACAGCGGCCCGACCGGCGACGGCAACGACAGCTTCGCGACGGCGACGGCGATCACGCCCGGCGCGACGAGCCCGACCGCCGGCGAGATCAACCCGCCCGGCGACCTCGACTACTACACCTTCGAGGGCACCGCGGGGCAGTGGATCCAGATCCTCGCGACCACCGATGACATGGCCACCACCCGGGCCGACACGGTCATCGGCCTCTACGACTCGACGATGACCCTCATCGCAGAGAACGACGACGCGCTCCCGCGCTTCGACGTCGACCCCGGCCTCATCACGCGCCTGCCCTCGGCCGGCACCTACTACATCCTGGTCCAGGAGTGGAGCACCTGGGCCGACGACACCGCGGCCGGCGGCCCGGCCTATGACTATGAGGTCTCCGTCGGTGAGATCTCCCCCACCGCTGCTCTCGTCAACATCGACACCGAGGGTGGCGACGACGTCGCGAGCGCCCAGGCGCTCACCGAGCAGGTCGTCACCGGCGGCGGCGCCTCGTTCATCATGGGCACGTTCGACGACGCGACCGACGTCGACGTCTTCTCCTTCACGATCACCGGCACGACCTCGAGCAGCTACAGCGTGAACCTCATGCCGGAGGGCAACGAGGCGTATGGCGCAGCGGCCCCGCCGGCGCGGCTCCGCATCACCAACGCGGACGGCACCGAGACCGTCGCGAGCATGGACCCGAGCGCGTTCAGCCCGGTCGCCGCCGGCACCAACGTGGACCTCGCTCCCTCGCTCCCGCCGGGCGACTACCTCCTCTTCGTCGAGGGCGGCGGCACGGCCGACTTCTACGTCATCAAGGCGTTCCGCGGCGGCGACAACCCCCCCGAGGCGAACGAGGCCACGAACGGCGACGCGGCCACGCCCGAGGTGATCGCGCTCACCGCGAACCCCGACGTGCCGGGCCTGCGCAGCGGCTTCATCCTCGCGAACCTCGGCGACGGGGACACCGACTACTACTCGATCACCACGACGGGCACCGAGCAGATCACGGTGTCCTGCGGCTCGCGCTCGCTCGGCTCGGGCGTCGTCGACCTCACCATCGCGCTCTTCGACTCGACGGGCGCCACCGAGATCGGGACCGCGGTGATCGAGACGGAGACCGATGGCGCGCTCATCGAGGATCGGGCGGTGTCGAGCGCCGGCACCTACCTCGTCCGGCTGACGAAGGCCTCGCAGGATCCGGAGGTGACGAGCACCTTCGTTCGCTGCGGGTTCCACGTCCAGCCCCCCGCGCCCTGACCCTGGGCTCGACCGACGAAGCGCCCCGCTCTCCTTCCGGAGGGCGGGGCGTTCTCTTTGGGGGCCGAGCCCTCGAGCCGCGCGCCGGCCAACGCAGTGGGATCCGGCCCAACGGTGTGGGGCTCCTCCCTACGCTCGCCGGCCCGGTCTCGCGAGCGGGCCTGCTGGTACGGGCGATGCGGTGGCGCGCGGTCCATGCGTCACCTTCACCTGCCCGTCGCGCTCACCACGCTCTTCCTCTCCGGCTGCTTCCTCTTTCAGGAGGACGGCAGCCTCGTCTCGTTCCAAGTCGACTACGCGCTCGATGAGCAGACCGTCGAGGGCAACCTGCTCGGCGGCTTGCTCGGGAGCCTCTTGGGCCTGCCGATCAACCTCGAGGTCAACCTCGACGAGGAGACCCGCGCGCGGGACACCGGCCCGGCGCAGCATGTCTACTTGAGCGAGCTTACGCTCTCCATCACCCCCACCGCCGAGTCGGGCGGCGACAGCGACGACTTCGGCTTCCTCGACTCCATCGAGATCTACGTGGAGAGCCGCCAGGCCGGATCGTCCTTGCCGCGCCGGCGGATCGCCCATCGCAACCCGGTGCCGAGCGGCGCGCGCACGCTCTCGATGCAGCTCGAGGATGTCGATCTGATCGACTACGTGAACGAGGGCGCACGGCTCACCGCGAGCGCCGATGGCCACGCGCCGCTCGACGACGTGACGTTCGACGGCTTCCTCACGCTGACCGTCGAGGTGCTCTGAACGAGTCGCGTCACGGCGCGCAGCCGAAGAGCGGGTGGGGGCGAGGCAGGAGGCAGGGCAAGCGCAAGAGCTCGATCGGCACCGCCAGCGCCGGCGGTCGCACCCGCGCACGACCCTCGGCCGTGCCGGTGAAGCTCACGCGGCCGGCCTCGTCGATGCCGACCTCGATGCTCTCGCTCCGATCGGAGGTGAGGGCCGTGAGGGCGGCGCCCGTCTCCGAGCCGCCGTCCTCGCAGGTGTCGCGCGTGTACTGGTCGTCTCCGCCGGCCGCGGCCCAGCCTTCGCCGTCTCGCCAGGTGCCGGACCGCGACGAGGACGCGGTCGTGACGACGAGGTAGCAGCCGACGCGATCGCCGATCACGCCGCAGACGCGCATGACCTCGCGCACGCTGCCGCCGGCCTCGCACCAGGCGGCCCAGGACTCGTGCATCGTGACCTTGGCCACGAGCTCGAGAGGGCCGCCCGGGATCACGTCGCGGATCGCGAGCTCCTGCGACGACTCGCCGCCGTTCATGCTCGAGGGCCCGTAGTAGTCGGAGCCCGCTTCGCTCACGACGAACCAGCCTCGGGTGGTGCGGGCGACGAGGTGGTGGCGAGCGTCTTCGGTCGCGCCGGCGCTCTCGAGCGTGAGGATCCCCGCCTCGAGGATGCCGCGCTCGCCGGTGACCGCGTGGCGGAGAGCGGGCTCGCACGTGTCCCCGGCGTTGTTCTCGGGCGGCTGCCTCCAGTCCGGCGCGAGGGCATCGCAGAGCGCCTCGAGCGACGCCGCGGGCTCTCCCTCGACGACCGACGAGGTCACCCAAGCCTCGACCGGCACCTCCCCCCGGCCGGGCGGCGCTCCGCCGAGCGCGACGATACGCGCGCGGACGACGTCGTTGTCGCGCACGGCGAGCGAGCGCCGGTAGAGCTCGAGCGGCTCGCTGATCTGCCCGAGCGCCTCTGCGATGCGGCCGAGGTTGTAGAGGAGCGAGCCCCGCTGCGCGTCGCTCTCCGCGCGCTCGTAGGCGTCGCGGGTCGCCTCGAACGCCTCGTCGAGGCGGCCCGCGTGAAAGAGCGCCCAGCCCAGCTCGCCGAGCAGCGTCGCGTCGCCCGGCGCGATGGCGAGCGCCCGCTCGTAGCGCTCGATCGCGCCAGCGTGATCCCCCGCTCGCTCGAGCCGGCGGCCCTCGGCCAAGAGCGCGCGCCGCGGCGCGGCCTGGCT
>JAEZBP010001017.1 GCA_023427125.1 Pseudomonadota bacterium
AGGCTGCGCGATCGGCGCTTCGCGCGGCGCCGCCGCTCCGTCACCGCAGCCGAGCGCCGCGATCACGATAGACCCGACGCATGCGATGGAGCGGAGCACGCCTCGCAGCATACCCGAGGCCCTCTCCTCCGAGCGAGGGCGCGGGAGCGAGCGCTCCTGTGGTGGGGGGCTTGATGTGGCGCAAGGAGAGGGCGCATCCTGTAGGCCTCGGAGGGATGAGAGCTCGAAAGCGACTCGGGTGGGCGCTCGCGGCCATGGCGGCGCTCGCCGGCTGTCAGACCGAGACCTGCCCCCCTGGCGCGATCGACAGCATCTTCTGTCGCGGCGTGCGCGACGGCGCGGTCGACGCCTGCGTGGAGGGGGCGCAGTGCTCGCCGCAGGACGACCTCTGCGCCGACGGGGTGATGCGCTGCGGCTCGGCGCCCTTCTGCGAGGTGACGGGGAGGCTGGCCGAGGGCGCGCCCTGCGGAGGCGGCGGCTACACCTGCGCGGCCGACGGAAGCTGCTCGGTCTGCGCCGCGGGCGCCGTCTGCAACACCGGCAACCCCTGCGTCACCGGGCACATCGACTGCGGCTCGGGGACGCCCGTCTGCGTGGGCGACACGCCGCTCGAGGGCGCGCCGTGCGGCACCTCGGGCGTCTGCGGGAGCTCGGCGTGCAGCGAGTGCATCGAGGGCAGCGTCTGCAACACCGGCAACCCGTGCACGAGCGGGCACGCGCGCTGCGTCGACGAGACCACGACGGTGTGCGAGCCCGACAGCGACGTGCCGCGCGGCGTCACCTGCGGCGACGGCCTCTCGTGCAGCGGCACCGGCGCGTGCGACGTCTGCTCGGCGGGCGCCGTGTGCAACACCGGCAACCCGTGCACGACCGGCCACATCGACTGCGGCTCGGGCGATCCGGTGTGCGTGCCGACCGACGACGTGATGCCGGGCAGCGGCTGCGGATCGACGGGCGTCTGCAGCGGCGCGGGCGAGTGCAGCGAGTGCATCGCCGGCAGCGTGTGCAACACGGGCAACCCGTGCACCACGGGCACGGTCGCCTGCGCGGGGGACGTCTCGACCTGCGCGGTGAGCGCCGACCTCCCGGCCGGCGTGCGCTGCGGAGAGGGGCTCGCGTGCGACGGCGCGGGCAGCTGCAGCGCGTGCGTGCCTGGCGACACCTGCGTGACCGCCTCCTGCCGCAGGGGGACCATCGACTGCTCCTCGGGCGATCCGGTCTGCATCGCGAGCGGCGTCGCGCCGGTCGGCGCCATCTGCCGCGAGCGGGTCGCCGCGTGCGACGTCGCCGAGGTCTGCGACGGCACGGGCGCGCCGTGCCCGCCCGATCGCTTCGCGCCGGACGGGACCGCGTGCCTCGATCGCGGGACCTGCGACGGCGGCGGCAACTGCATCCCGTTCTGCGTGCCGGGCTCGGCGTGCGACACCGGCAACGCCTGCGAGGTCGGGACGACCGACTGCTCGACCGGCGTCCCGGTCTGCGTGGGCGGCGGGCCGGTCCTCGGGGGGACCGAGTGCCGGGCCGCCGTGGACGGCTGCGACGTCGCCGAGGTCTGCGACGGAACCGCGCTGACCTGCCCGACCGACGACTTCGCCGCGGCGGGCCTCACCTGCCCGAGCGGCGTCTGCAACGGGATGGGCGGCTGCGTCGCGTGCTCGCCGGGCGCGCCGTGCAGCACCGGCGTCGCGTGCGAGGTCGGCCTCTTCGACTGCTCGAGCGGCGTGCCGGTCTGCATCCCGAACGGCCCCGCGCTGGCGGGCACGCTGTGCCGTGCCTCGGCGGGGCCCTGCGACATCGCGGAGTCGTGCGACGGCGCGAGCACCTCCTGTCCCGCCGACGACTTCGACGACACGAGGGTGTGCCGAGCGGCCGCGCACTCGTGCGACGCGCCCGAGACCTGCGACGGCGCCGGTCCCACCTGCCCGGGGGACGTGCCCGCCGCGCCGGGCGCGCCCTGTCCCCTCGGCGTGTGCGATCCGATGGCGATGTGCCGCCCGTGCGCGGACGGCACGCCGTGCTCGACCGGGAGGGACTGCGAGATCGGTCAGATCGACTGCAGCGGCGGCACGGCCGTCTGTGCGCTGGTCGGCCTCGCGAGCGCCGGGACGGAGTGCCGGGCGCCGATCGGGCTCTGCGATGCGGCCGAGGTGTGCACGGGGGCGAGCCCCGACTGTCCGGACGACGTGATGCAGGTCGCGGGCACCGCCTGCCGCGCGCCGGTCGGCTCGTGCGACGTGGCCGAGGTCTGCGATGGGATGGCCTCGACGTGCCCGGCCGACGTGGTCATCGCGGGAGGGACCGAGTGCCGCGCCGTGTCCGGGCTCTGCGACGTCGCCGACTTCTGCGACGGAGTGAGCGGCTTGTGTCCGCCCAACGCCGTGCTGCCTGCGATCACGGTGTGCCGCCCGCCGGCCGACATCTGCGACGCGGAGGAGCGCTGCACCGGGCTCGACCCGATGTGTCCGCCGGACGCGATGGAGCCGACCACGACGGTGTGCCGCGCGGGCGTGGACGCCTGCGACGCGGCCGAGCGCTGCGCCGGTGCCCCGGCGTGCCCCCCCGACGTGCCTGCGCCCCTCGGGACGAGCTGCCCGACCGGCGTCTGCGACGGCGCGGGCGGCTGCGACCGCTGCGACGCGATCTGCCCGGCGCGCCCGAACGCGACGCCGACCTGCGACATGGTCTGCGGCTATCTCTGCGATCCCAACTTCGGCGACTGCAACGGCGCCGCGGTCGACGGCTGCGAGATCGCGACCGACACCCACCTCGATCACTGCGGCGGCTGCGGGATGCCCTGCCCGACGCCCGCGAACTCCACGCGCACGTGCACGAGCAGCACCTGCGGGTTCGTCTGCAACGGCGGCTTCGACGACTGCGACGGCGCGGCGGCCAACGGCTGCGAGATCTCGCTGAGCACCGATCCCCTGCACTGCGGCGGCTGCGGCAGCGCCTGCCCGGTGCCCGCGAACGCGACCGCCACCTGCAGCGGCTCCACCTGCGGGTTCACCTGCAACGTCGGCTTCGCCGACTGCAACGGCCTGGCGAGCGACGGCTGCGAGAGGCCGGTCAGCGCGGACGTCTCGAACTGCGGCGGCTGCGGCGTGGTCTGCCCGACGGTGGCCAACTCGACCCGCACGTGCGTGGCCGGCAGCTGCGGCTTCGTGTGCACCGGCAGCTTCGGCGACTGCAACGGCGTCCCGGGGGACGGCTGCGAGACCGACACGATGAGCAGCGTCGCCCACTGCAGCGGCTGCGGCGCCGCGTGCCCGGCGCGGGCCAACGCGACCGTCAGCTGCACCGCGGGCGCGTGCGGCTTCACCTGCAACCCCGGCTGGGAGGACTGCAACGGGATCGCCGCCGACGGCTGCGAGGCGCGCCTGCTCACCGATCCGCTCAACTGCGACGGCTGCGGGAACGTGTGCCCGACCCGCCCGAGCTCGTCGCCGACCTGTCTCAGCGGCACCTGCGGGATCAACTGCGACCCCGGCTTCGGCGACTGCAACTCCAACCCGAACGACGGCTGCGAGGTGAACCTCACGAACAACGTCGCCAACTGCGGGAGCTGCGGCGCCGGCTGCGCCCTCGCCAACGCGAGCGAGGTCTGCGTGAGCAGCAGCTGCGCCGTCGCGGCCTGCGACGCCGGCTGGTTCAACGTCGACGGCGTCCATCCCAACGGGTGCGAGTGCTTGGACGGCGGCCACAACTCCTGCGGCTCCGCGACCAGCGTCGGCAGCCTCGGCATCGGCGGCTCCACCGAGCGCACGGGGCGGATCGTGTCGGCCGGCGAAGACTGGTACGTCGTCTCCTTCCCGCCGGCCGGCAACTACGGCGGCGGCAGCCCGCGGGTGCAGCTCGTCGGCGGGACTAGCGACTACCGCTTCGACGTCTTCAGCGGCTGCGGCGGCGGCTCGTTCGGCTGCGGCGGGAGCCTCGACGACTTCCAGTTCACCGACAACCAGAGCAACCTCGCCCCCCCGTTCCCGCAGGGCTACACGACGATCCCACGCAGCAACCCGTGGCCGTCGACCGTGTACGTCCGCGTCACCCGGATCACGGGCGGGCTGATCTGCTCCGACTACACGCTGCGGTTCGCGCGATGACGGCGTACTGGCGAGCCACGCGGCGTCTCGGTAGCCTGGGCCGCATGGTACGCGCGCTGGTGGTCGTCGCGATGGTGCTCGCGAGCCTCGCTCCGGGCCGTGCGCTCGCGCATCCGCAGATCGACGAGGCCCGCGCGGCGTACGACGCGACCCAGCACGAGCGCGGGCTCGAGCTGCTCGAGCAGGCGGAGGCCGGCACCGACCTGAGCCGCGACGAGCTGGCGGAGCTGCTCCTCTTGCGCGCGATGATCCACCGCGCGCTGCGGCAGATGGACCTCGCGGAGATCGATCTCTTCCGGCTGGCGGCGCTCGATCCGGCGCGCGAGCTGGGGCGTGAGGTGCACCCGAGCCTGCGCCGCCTCTTCGCGACCGTGCAGCAGCGCGTGCCAGGCCCGGTGCGGCTCGAGGCCGGCGCCGAGCGCGAGGGAGAGACCGTCGAGATCCGCGTCGCGGTCACCGACGACGTGGCGGCGCTCGCGCAGGGCTTCCGCATCCACGGCCGGGTGAGCGGCGGTGCCTGGCGCGAGTCCACGACGGCGACGCTGACCCTCCCGGCCGATCCTTCGGAGGGCGCCGAGTACTGGGCCGAGGTGATCGGCCCGGGCGGCGCGGTGATCGCGACCCACGCGAGCGCGGCGAGCCCGGCCACGCTCGCCGGGGCGGGCGGGGAGGTCGCGGTCGGAGACGAGGTCGTTCGCGAGGAGCCGGAGACGGGCGCGCCGGTGACGGCGCCCGGCGAGGAGGTGCCCGCGTGGCCCTTCATCGTCGGCGGCGTCGCGCTCGCGCTGATCGTCGGCGCGGTGATCCTCGGCGTGGTCCTCTCGCAGCCGACCGACGACACCCAGCTCACGCGCCCGTCCGTGCAGTCGCTCGTATCGGCGCCCGCCGTGTTGCTAACCTTCGACTGATGAGCGCGGACGCGCAGCCGCGCCCCGTCTCGACGGTGGGGCGCTACGAGGTGGGGACGGAGATCGCGTCGGGCGGCATGGCGACCGTCTACCTCGCGCGCGCCAGCGGCCCCTCGGGCTTCGAGAAGATCGTCGCGCTCAAGCGCGTGCACCCGCACCTCGCGAAGGAGCCGACGTTCGTCGAGATGTTCCTCGACGAGGCGCGCATCGCCTCGCGCATCCAGCACCCGAACGTCTGCCAGGTCTTCGACTTCGGCGCGGCGGACGGCGAGTACTTCATCGCGATGGAGTTCCTCGTGGGCGAGACGCTCGGCAAGCTACAGCGCGCCATCGCTCGCTCGCCCTTGCTCAACGATCCGCGGCGACCCTTCGTGCTGGTGCGTCTCCTCCTCGACTGCTGCGAGGGGCTGCACGCGGCGCACGAGCTGCGCGACAAGAGCGGCGAGCTGCTCGACGTCGTGCACCGCGACGTCTCGCCGCAGAACTTGTTCGTCACCTACGACGGCAACGCGAAGGTCGTCGACTTCGGGATCGCGAGCGCCTCCGATCGCCTGCACCAGACCTCCACCGGCACGGTGAAGGGCAAGTTCGCGTACATGGCGCCCGAGCAGGCCAAGGGACACAAGGTCGATCGCCGCGCCGACGTGTGGGCGCTCGGGGTGGTGCTCTGGGAGCTGCTCACGTTCCGGCGCTTGTTCCGGCGGGATGCGCCGGCCGAGACGCTCGTCGCGCTCCTGAGCGACGAGATCGTCCCGCCGTCGAAGATCTCGCGCCTCGCGCCGCCCGAGCTCGACGACATCGTCCTGCGAGCGCTCTCGCGCGATCGCGACGATCGCTACGCGACCGCGCGGGATCTCGGGCGGGACCTCTCTCGCGCGCTCGGGCGCCTCGGGGATGCGGTCGATCGGGCGGAGGTCGCCGAGTGGCTCGAGCAGCTCTTCCCGGAGGGCCGCCGCCAGCACTCGATCCTGGTCGAGAGCGCGCGCTGGGGTGAGGCGGAGCCGACGGAGCGGAGCGATCCTGGGCCGGTCTCCGAGGTCGTGAGCCGGAGCACCTGGAGCGGCGTGGCCTCCTCCGACGCGCTGGCCAACCCGGCCGACGTGACGATCGACGAGGAGCCGCCTCCTCCAGCCGCTTACGCGTCGGGTCCGATGCCGGTCCTGTCCTCGCCCGCCCCCGCGCTTCCCCCGCCCGCCCGCCGCAGCTCGGCGATCGGCTGGATCGCGCTGGGCGCCTTCGGGGTGGTGATCATGGCGGTCACGGTGATCGTGCTCGTGCAGCTCATGGGGCCGGCGCCGGTGACGACGACGGTGCTCCCCGCGGATCCCTCGCGTGTCGGGGCGGTGGCGGCGGACCCGGTGGTCTTGGAGCCCGCCGTCGAGCCGGTGGAGCAAGCCCCTGTGGAGCAAGCAGGGTTGGAGCAAGCCGGGAGCGAGCCGGCGATCGAGCAGGCCGCCCTCGAGGCGGAGGTGCCGGGCGAGACGCCGGGAGAGCCTGCGCGGACGCCGGCGCGATCGAAGCGCACCCCCCGCGACCGTGGCCGCCCGGCGCAGAGCGGGAGCGGCACCGTCGTCGTCTCGACGCCGGGGGGCTGGGCCAACGTGTACGGCGCCAACGGGCGCTTCCTCGGCGAGACGCCGCTCACCACCACGCTCCCCGAGGGGACGCACCGCCTGACGCTGCGGCCCTACGGCCAGCCACCCTCGCATGCGGTGAGCGTCACCGTGCGCTCCGGCGAGACCGCCCGCGTCACCCACCGCCTCTGATGTCGGCCGGCGATGGGCGAGGCCCCGTCCTCGCTCGCGTCGGGACACGGCCGAGCGATCGTGTCCGGCCGGCGTATGGTAGCGGAGCGTGAGCGCCGATCCGCGAGGACAGCCCTTTCGACGCGCGGTCGATCTCGCGGCTCGTGTGGGCGTGCCGCTCGGTGTCCTCGCGGTCGTGCTCGCGGTCCTCTTCGGCGAGCGGATGAGCATCGATCACGAGCTCCTGCTCGTCGTGCCTCCGGCGGTCGCGCCGGGCGGGACACTGCCGGCCCGGGCGCTGGTCTTCCATGCGTTCGACCAGCCGGGAGGCCCGAGACTCACGGGCGCCGAGGTGGAGCTTCGCCGGGTCGATCCGAGCGGGCGCGTGCGCGCACGCCAGCGCCTCGCTCCTTCTCCGGCCGGCGGCGCCGAGGGGACGCTCGAGGTCCCCTCCGGTCTGCGCGGCGCCTTCGCCGTGCACGCGGTGGCGGAGATCGACGGGGAGCCGGTCGCGAGCGTGCGCACCCCGATCGAGCTCCGGGGCGATCCGGAG
>JAEZBP010001059.1 GCA_023427125.1 Pseudomonadota bacterium
CCTCCTGACCGGTTGGCGCTCACCGTCCCCGGTGTCCAGTCAGCCGGACCGCTTCGCTCGGCGTTCCCCGAGCGCCGTGATTCTGCGACAGCCTTCGACTCGAGCGCTATCCGATTGGATAAAGAGGCTATCGCGTGCGCTCGCGCCGCGCTGCGATGCTCTGGCGCGCACCCATGGCACTCGCGCTGCAAGGCGGCCGCGCTCGAGGAGAGCCGCCATGACTGAAGAGCGTCGCAGTAAGAAGACCGATCTGGTTCTGTCGAACGGTGAGTACGCGTTCACGCAGGACGCCACCACCGGCGTCGTGAAGGTGCTCAGCGGACCCACGGTCGTGAACGTGACGGGCCAGGAGTACCCGGTCGTCTACCACACGGACGCGCAGCGCTTCGCGCAGGTCGAGCTCGAGGACGCCTCGCAGAAGAGCCCGATGGCCTCGCAGGGCTTCTACATCGAGCTCCACAACCCGCCGGCGACCGAGAGCGGCGCGCAGCCGAACGAGGGCAGCAAGGAGATCGCGCCCGCGCTCCTGATGGGCCGCCGCGTGAACATCCCGGGACCGACCACCTTCAGCCTCTGGCCGCGCCAGGTCGCGAAGGTGATCGAGGGCCACCACCTCCGCTCGAACCAGTACCTGCTCGGCCGCGTCTACGACGAGGAGGCCGCGAAGGCGAACTGGCAGAAGGCGGTGCTCAAGGTCGTGAGCGTCGCGGCCGAGGGCGTCGAAGAGAGCGAGGGCCCGCAGGGCACGATCAGCGAGCTGACCGAGGAGGACCTCAGCGTCGGCAAGCTCTTCGTGATCAAGGGCACCGAGGTCTCCTTCTACATCCCGCCGACCGGCGTCGAGGTCGTGCCGGACGAGGAGGGGCGCTTCGTGCGCGACGCGCTCACGCTCGAGCGGCTGCAGTACTGCATCCTCGTCGGCGAGAACGGCGACAAGGACTACCAGCGCGGCCCGAAGGTCGTGTTCCCGAAGCCGACCCAGCGCTTCTACGCGGAGCCGCACACCGGCACGATGGTCTTCCGCCCGACCGAGCTGAACGGCAAGCAGGGCATCCACGTGAAGGTCATCGCCTCGTACACCGAGGACGGCCGCACCTACCGCGAGGGCGAGGAGCTCTTCATCACCGGCGAGGACACGCCGATCTACATCCCGCGTCCGGAGCACTCACTGATCCGCTACGACGGCCGCGCCAAGCACTTCGCCACGGCGGTGCCGGCGGGCGAGGCGCGCTACGTCATGAACCGCACCACCGGCGAGATCCGCACGGAGCGCGGCCCGATCATGCTCCTGCCGGACCCGCGCCACGAGGTGATCGTGCGGCGCGTCCTCAGCGGCCGCGAGTGCGAGCTCTGGTACCCGGGTAACGCCGAGGCGCAGAAGTACAACCACCACCTGCGCGAGCTCTCGGCGAACACTCCGTCGACGCGCTCCGCGGTGAGCGAGGGCGAGGTCCGGCGCAGCAAGCGCATGAAGGGTGCGAGCGAGACCGGCTACGCCGACGTCTCGACCGTGCACTCCGAGATCGCCGGACCGATGGCCGACGAGTGGCTGCGGGCCGCGACCTACACCGAGCCGCGCACGCTCACGCTCAGCACCAAGTACGCCGGCGCGCCCGCGATCCGCGTGTGGCCGGGGTACGCGGTGATGGTCGTGAAGAAGGATGGCGAGCGCCGGGTCGAGATCGGCCCGAGCACGCTGTTGCTCGAGTACGACGAGACGCTCGAGACGCTCTCGCTCTCCACCGGCGTGCCGAAGGGCTCGCAGAAGCCGAGCGAGACCGTGTACCTGCGCCTCACCGACAACCGCGTGCGCGATCGCGTCGTGGTCCGCACCAAGGACCACGTGGCGGTGGCGCTCGAGCTCGCGCTCACCGTGAGCTTCGAGGGCGCGGACCCGACGCCCTGGTTCGCCGTCACCGACTACGTCGGTCTGGCGACCGACCGCGTGCGCCGGATCATCGGCGAGGCGGCGGAGGCACGCACCATCGACGCCTTCATCGCCGAGCCCGCGAGGATCGTGGAGGAGGCGGTGCTCGGCCCCGTGCGCGAGGGAACGCGCGCGGGGCTCGTGATCGAGGCGAACGGAGTGCGCATCGCGGGCGTCTCGCTCGGCGAGCTCGCCATCGTCGACGCCTCGATCCGAGGCGTCTTCGAGGCCGCGCGCACGGGCGCCATCGCCTCGACGGTGGAGCTCGCGCGAGCGCGCGAGGCGCTCGAGGTGGAGCGGGCCAAGCTGAGCCTCGAGCGCGAGCGCCTGCGCGAGCAGGCGGAGAGCGAGCGCTACGCGGCCGAGCTCGAGCACGCCTCAATCGAACAGAAGCTCGGTCTGGCCACCTCGAAGGTCGACGCGTCGATCGCCGAGCTCGCCAAGAAGCTCGCGGAGCAGCAGGCGATGGACGCCATCGCCGACTCGCGCCAGAGCGCGGCCCTCGATCGCCAGCGGCGCGCCTCGGAGATCGCGGTGGCGCACCAGAAGGCAGAGGTCGCGATCGAGCTCGAGAAGCTCCGCGCGATGACCGAGTCGGCGGTCGCGCGCTTCACCGCGGCGCAGGGCCCGCTCGCCGAGGCCGTGGTCATGCTGGGCAACCAGCAGGTCCTGGCCAAGGTCGCCGAGGCGGTCAGCGCGCAGCGCCTCTTCGGCGGTAAGAACGTCGCGAACGTGGTGGGCAACCTCTTCGAGGGCACCCGCCTCGCCGGCGTCTTCGGGCGAGTGGAGCGCAGCGCCACGGGCGACGAGGAGTGAAGAGATGACCGCGGCTCCCTCGAGGAAGAGGGGGCCGCGGCGCCTCTTCGTCTTTACCAAACCTCACGAAGATCGGCGCGAGGTCCCCGTCAGAGGGGGCATGTTCATCAAGACCTCTCTCCGGCCCGCGCTGATCCTCGGCGCGATGTCCTCGCTGCTCCTCGTGATGGAGCCGGCGATCGTCGAGGCGCAGCGCGCGCCTCACCTCGAAACACGCAGGCCTGGTCCCGTCGTGCACCAGCGACACGTCGAAGTCCGACCCGAGCCTCGACGGCGCCAGGCCACACCGCGCGTCCACGTGCAGCCGCAGCCTCGCCGCGTGGTCGTCCGCACCGCTCCGCCCCCTCCGCGGCGCAGCACGGCCCGCCGCGCACCCCGCTACGACGCAGTGTGGGTGGAGGGCCACTGGACCTGGAACGGCGCGCGCTACGTGTGGAACGCGGGACGCTGGGAGCGCCAGCGCCGTGAGCACGTGTGGGTGCAGCCGGTCTGGCAGCCCGATGGGAACGGCGGCTACTACTTCGTCGCGGGTCACTGGGCGCCCGATCCCGCGATCGGGCAGCCGACGCCGTACTCTCCCGCGCCGCCTCCGCCTCAGCCCAGCTATCCGCCTCAGCCCAGCTATCCGCCTCAGCCGAGCTATCCGCCCGCCCAGAGCGCGAACGTGGTGAGCGCATGCTCGAGCGCCACCATCGGTGATGCCGCGCTGCAGCAGTGCATCCGTCTCGCGCAGCCGCTCGGCGCGTACGCCGCTCAGGCGGTCACGGCGTGCGGCGCGGAGGTGATCGGCAACGGCGGCCTCGAGCAGTGCCTGCGCGCAATCCAGACCACCGGCCCGCACACGCCCAGCGTGATCCACGCCTGCGGCGCAGCGACCATCGGCAACGGCGCCGTCGAGCAGTGCGTACGCGTGGCGACCCGCGGGCGGATGGATCCGATCCCCGCGATCCGGAGCTGCAGCGAGGCGACGATCGGTGAGGGCGCGTTCCTGCAGTGCCTCCAGAGCAGTGTGCGCTGAGCCCTTCGAGGGCCGCGACGACGGGCGCCGCGATGTGCGGCGC
>JAEZBP010001060.1 GCA_023427125.1 Pseudomonadota bacterium
CGACGAACTACGGCCTGCCCCTGGCGCCCTCGTGAATAATCCGGGCTGGGGCTTCCCGTCCCCCGGTGTCCAGTCGGCCGGAACCGCTCCGCTCGGCGTTCCCCGCGCGGCGTGATTCTGCGACGGCCCTTCCAGCCCTCCGCCCATTCCCTCGCCGAGTGCCGGCCGGTGGGTATGCTCCGCCGATGCTGCGGCCTCCGTCGCTCTCGCTCTTCGCGCTGGTGATCGCGCTCGGCTGCGGCACCGGAGGCGCAGCGCCGAGCGGGCGCACGCTGCTGCCGCCGAGCGATCGGGACCCGCTGCCCTTCACGCCGGCCCCCGAGATCGAGGGGCGCACCGACCAGACGGTGGCGCTCGCGGCGAGCGGCGGCGAGGATCAGGCGCGGCGCATGCTCCCGGCCTTGCTCACGGCGGCCCGCGACGGCGACGAGCGCGCGCTCGCGCAGCTCCTCGCCGATGAGATCACGCTGGTCCAGACCCCGGACACGGCTCCCCGCCCGCGCGAGGTGGTGATCGAGCGCGTGCTGCTCCTCGCCCGGCGAGCGCTGATCCAGCCGGACGTACCGGTCGAGGCGCTCGTCGACCTCGCGAACGCCCGCGCCTCGCGCGCCGCGCAGACCTTCGAGGGGCGAGCGCTGCCGCGCGAGCTGCGACCGACCGACGTCGTGCTGGACGTCCCGCTCCTCGAGGCCGGCCGGGCGCCGCTCCGCTCGATGCTCGGGTGGCATCTGCGCGGCACCATCGTCGTGCGCCCCGGCCCGGACCCGCGCATCGTCGGGCTGTGACGTCGGGCTTCGACGCCGGGCTATGATGCGCGCATGCAAGACGGACCGATCCTCGTGCTCTCGACCGCGCCGAGCGCGGAGGTGGGCGCGACCCTGGGGCGCGGGCTGGTCGAGGCCAAGCTCGCCGCGTGCGTGAACGTCATCGGCGGCCTGCGCTCGATCTACGCGTGGGAGGGCGCGGTGCACGACGAGGCCGAGGTGCAGCTCCTCGTCAAGACGCGGCGCGCGCGCTTCGAGGCGGTGCGCGACTGGCTGCGCGAGCACCACCCCTACTCGGTCCCCGAGATCCTCGCGCTCCCGATCGAGGCCGGCGCGAAGAGCTACCTCGACTGGCTGGACGAGCAGACCCGATGAAGCGCACGCACCGGAAGGATCTGCTGTGCTGGTCGCGCTTCGATGAGGCGCGCGACATCGACTTCAACAGCTACGCGTGGCTGCGCCCCGAGGGCACGCTGCTGATCGATCCCCTCCCCCTCTCGGAGCACGACCGGCGTGATCTCGAGGCGCGCGGGCCGGTCACGCACATCGTGATCACGAACAGCGATCACGTCCGCGACGCCCCGGCGATCGCGGAGCGCTACGGCGCGACGGTCCTCGGCCCCGCGGGCGAGCGGGACCGGCTCGGGGCGCGCTGCGATCGATGGATCGCGAGCGGCGAGATCCTGCCGGGCATGCAGGCGATCGCGCTCGAGGGCTCGAAGACGCCGGGCGAGCTCGCGCTCGTCCTCGAGGAGACGACGCTCATCACCGGCGATCTGCTGCGCGCCCACGCCGGCGGCTCGCTGCACCTCCTGCCGCCCGAGAAGCTCGCGGACGCCGCCGAGGCGCGCGAGTCAGTGCGCGGCTTGCTCGCGCTCCCGAAGCTCGACGCCATCCTGGTCGGCGACGGCTGGCCGATCTTCCGCGGCGCCCGCGCCCAGCTCGAAGAGCTCGTCCGCTCTCTCCCGTGATCCCCTAGAGGCGCGACTGCGGCACGGCGAGCACCTGCTCGATGCTCGTGGCGCCGGTCATCAGCATGACCAGGCGATCGAGCCCGAGGGCGTTGCCGCCGCACGGGGGCAGGCCCTCCTCGAGCGCGGCCAGGAAGCGCTCGTCGATCGGGTAGTCGTCGAGGCCGGTGCGCCGGCGCTCGGCTCGATCGCGCCAGAGCCGCGCCCGCTGCTCCTCCGGATCGATGAGCTCGCCGAAGCCGTTCGAGATCTCCAATCCGTCGATGTACGCCTCGACCCGATCCGCGAAGCGAGGATCGTCGGGCGTCAGGCGCGCCAGCGAGGCCATCGACGCCGGCCAGCGGGTCAGGAAGACCGGCTTCGGGTAGCCGAGCCCGGGCTCGATCCGCTCGACCAGAATCCGAAAGAAGCGCTCCTCGTCGGGCAGCACCGCCTCGAGCGGCACCCCCGCGATGTGGCGGAACGCGTCCTCCACCGTGATGCGCTTCCATGGCGGCGCGACGTCCACCGTGCGGCCGCGCCCCGGGATCCGCGTCGAGCCGTCGAAGAGCGCGCGCGCCACCGACGCGACCAGCTCCTCGGTGTCGCGCATGATCTCCTCGGATCCGGCGAACGCGCGGTACCACTCGACCATCGTGAACTCGGGCTCGTGCTGGGCCCCCTGCTCGCCGCGCCGAAAGCAGCGCGCGAGCTGGTAGATGCGGTTCAGCCCGCCGGCGAGCAGGCGCTTCATCTGATACTCGGGGCTGGTCACGAGCCAGCGCCGATCCCCGAGGCCGATCGCCTCCACCGCGGCGAGGTGCAGGTCGAGCCCCGGGCTCGGCACCGCGAGCGGCGTCTCGACCTCGAGGAACGCCCGCTCGTCGAAGTAGCTGCGCACCGCGCTCCGCACCGCCGCGCGCGCCTTGAGCTTCTCGAGGACGCCCCCGTCGTGCAGGCGCAGCCACTCTCCACCCTGGACGGGGAACGCGCGCGCCGGGCGCGACACGACCTCGATCTCGGTGGCTTCCAGCAGAGCCCCGGTCCACTTCCCGACCGCCAACACCCACGCGCCGAGAGGCGCCTCGAGCCCCGCGTGATGCAGCTCGAGGGTGCCGCTGGCGTCGACGAGGAGCGCGCGCCGAGGCTCGGTGGCGATCAGGCGCCCGCCCACCTTGGCGGTGATCGGCGGCGCGAGTCGACGGAGGGCGTCGACCGGGTAGCGAACGGTCATGCGCTCAGCGCTTGACGCGCTCGACGTACTCACCCGTACGCGTATCGATCTTGAGGACGTCGCCCTGGTTCACGAAGAGCGGAACGTGCACGACCTTACCGGTGGACACCTTGGCGGGCTTCTGCACGTTCGACGACGTGTCACCCTTGAACCCGGGCTCGGTGTCGACGACCTCGAGCTCCACGAAGATGGGCGGGGTCACACCGATCGGGCGGTCGCTCCAGAACAGCACGTCGACCATCATGCCGTCGAGCAGGTACTCGGTCGTCTCGCCGAGCTGCTCCCCGCTGAAATTGATCTGGTTGTACGTCGACGTGTCCATGAAGACGTACTGGTCGCCCTCCGGATACAGGTACTGCATCTGGCGCTCCTCCATGTCCGCCTTCTCGAGCCTCTCGCCGCTCTTGAAGGTGCGCTCGAGGACCGACCCCGTGATCATGTTCTTGAGCTTCGTCCGCGTGAACGCCTGCCCCTTGCCCGGCTTGACGAACTGCGACTCGACCACCGTGTAGGGTGCGCCGTCGATGACGATCTTGAGGTTCTTGCGGAGGTCGGAGGTGTCGTACATGGCCGTCGTGAGAGGTAGAGCGCTGCGGCGCGGGAGGCTACTCCGCCGTGATGCGCTGGTTGAAGATGACGTTGCTGCCCGGCTGCGACGTCGTGGCCTGCCCCTCGGCCGTGACGATCACCACGAAGCGGGTCTGCGGCGTGGTCGCCGTCGCGCGCGCGGTGCGCGTGGCGGGGTCGTACTGCAGGTTGCTCGCCATCGTGTCCTGACCCTGCGCGTTCCGGAACCACATGACGAAGCGCCGCAGGTTCGTGCCGAGGCGCTCAGGGGGCGTCATGTGGCGAAAGGACACCGTGACGAGGCGGTTGCCACCCTCGATGCGCTCGACCTGAACCGTCCCCTCCGCGCCGGGGTCGCGGGAGGTGCCCACGACGTTGTAGGCCCACGCTCCGCCGCAGCCGGACATGGCGAGCGAGAGCGTGACGGCGAGGAAGGCGATGGCGAGGTGTCGATGCATGGGTCCTTCTTTCCGGAGCCCGGCCCGCTTGTATGCTGTGCGACTTTCCGCGTCAAGCAGAGGCTCGGCGCCCGTTGAGCGGCCATTGTGCCCGATCCGGGCCGCGAAGGGCAGCGCCCTCGCGCACGAAAAGGCGACTTCTCGGGCCCGCGGAAGCTTGCTCGGGCGGCCCCGCCGGGCTACGCCGGGCGCCGATGCGGGAGGTCGACGAAGAGATCCGCGAGATCAAGAAGGAGATCATCGAGTCGCGCGGGCTCATCATCAAGACCAACAACCTGACGAACGCGCTGGCGGCCGACATCAAGTCGATCGCCAAGCGGCAGGCGGGCTACGAGCGGCGCTTCAACTGGAACAGCTGGATCGCCTACGTCCTCTTCGCCACGCTCTCGTTCGTCGGGCTGAAGCTCGCGTCGGACGCGCGCATCCGCGAGATCGAGGGCGAGAGCGAGGAGCTGACCGGCGAGGTGCGCGAGCTGCGCCGCGAGCTGGCCGAGGAGAGCCGCCGGGCCGAGCGCCGCGGGCGCGCCGAGGCGACCGCCGCCACGTTCTACCGGCTGGTCCGCGAGCGCCGGCGGACCGAGGCCGTCGAGCGCTGGCCGGAGGTCCGGCGCGAGCAACTCTCGCGCGCGGAGGCGGCGTTCTTCCGCGACACGATCGATCGCTTCCACCTCGATCTCTCGGTCGAGGCCTACCAGAGCGGGCTCGATCTGATGCGCACGGGGCGCTACGCGGAGGCCGCCGAGGCCTTCCAGGAGTCGATCCGCCTCAAGGAAGAGGGCACGCACATCCCGGCGGTGAAGTACGAGCTGGCCCAGGCGCTCCGCCACCTCGATCGGCACGCCGAGGCGAGGGTGCTCGCCCAGCAGGTCGTCGAGCAGACGATCGACCGGGAGCTGCAGGACGACGCGCTGCTGCTCTACTCGCGATGCTCGGAGGACCTCGACGACATCGACGAGGCTCGCAACGCCCTGCGCACCTACCTGCGCCGGTGGCCGCGAGCCGCCGAGAGCCGCGCGGTGCGCCAGCACCTGGCCGAGCTCACCCGCCGCGCCATCCGCGGCAACGTGAGCGAGTAGGCTCGGCTTGCTTCGGGCCTGTGACCAAGCCTCCTCGACGAGCTACGGCCTGCCCCTGGCGCCCTCGTGACGAATCCGGGCTAGGATTCGGGCTCGGCCATGCCCGCGCGTCGCCTCGAGCCCATCCGCGATCGCGTCCACCTCGAAGTGGACGGCGAGCGCGTGGAGGCGGAGCGAGGCGAGCCGGTCGCGATCGCGATCGCCGCCTCCGGACGGCTCGTGCTCGGGCGCAGCGTGAAGTACCACCGGCCGCGCGGAGCGGTCTGCTACAGCGGCTGCTGCGACGGCTGCCTCATGCGCGTCGACGGCCAGCAGAGCGTCATGACCTGCCGCGCCCCGGTCGAGGACGGGATGGTGGTCGAGACGCAGAACGTGGTCGGCAGCGCCGAGCACGATCTGCTCGCGGCGACCGACTGGTTCTACCCGCAGGGCATGAACCACCACGAGATGTTCACCTGGAACGAGCAGGTGAACCGCGTGATGCAGAAGATCGCGCGCCGGGTCGCCGGCGTCGGCACGCTGCCGAGCGCGGCGGCCCCTCTCGCTCCCTCCCCCGAGCACGAGGTCGACGTGCTCGTCGTCGGCGGCGGGCCGGCGGGCCTCCACGCCGCCGCGATGGTCGCCGAGCGAGGCCTCTCCCCCGCGCTCCTCGACGAGGGGGGCCGCCTCGGCGGCAGCCTCGCGTGGTGGCCG
>JAEZBP010000047.1 GCA_023427125.1 Pseudomonadota bacterium
ATCTCGGCGCGTAAGTCCGCGAGATCACACGCCGCGATCTCCGGCACAGGGAGTGTTCAGCGAGCGGACGCCATGCCGCCGCCGTGCAGCCGACTCCCCGGGACCACGTACATGATCGAGCGCCGCACCGAGCGGCGCGTGCATCTCTTCCGGCCCGACGCGCTCATGAACCAGGTGTTCCTCTACTGCCTGGGATATGCGCTCCAGGCCACGGGCATGCGGCTCATGGCGGCGACGTTGATGAGCAACCACTACCACGCCATCGTGCACGATCCGAGCGGCAACATCACCGTGTTCACGGAGATGTTTCATGGCCTGCTCACCAAGGCGACGCAGGCGATGCGCGGCTGGCAGGGGAGCGTCTTCGACGGCTCCAAGCCGAGCTACGTCGAGCTCCTGACCGTGAACGCGATCGTCGACCGGACGGCCTACGTCCTCGCGAACCCGACCGCCGCCGCGCTGGTCCGCTACTCCAAGGACTGGCCCGGCGTCCGCACCCGCATCTCCGACCTCGGCGCGGATCGGGCGACCACTGTCGAGCGGCCGGCCGGGGCGTTCTTCGCCGCGGAAGGCGTCATGCCCGAGCGCGTCAACCTCCGCTGCGAGATGCTCGAGCCGCTGCTGGAGGGGAGCGACCTGAAGACAGCACGGGCGCGGATCGCCGACGCGGTGGAGGTCAAGGAGCGGGAGGCGCGCGTCCGGATCGAGGCGGCGGGCTGGTCGTTCAAGGGCGCCGAGCGGGTGCTCAAGTCCTCGCCCTATTCGCGGGCCAAGACCTTCGAGCAACGCCACGCGCTCAACCCGCGCTACGCCGGTGACAAGGAGGCGCGCGAGGCCGCCATCGAGCGCGACTGCGATTTCATCGAGCGCTACGCGATCGCGCGCGAGCGATGGCTCGAAGGCGAGCGCGACGTCGCCTGGCCCGCGGGAACCGACGCCATGCGCCGGCGGCACCGCGTTCCCTGCACGCCGCCGCCGGGATAGCCGGCGCTCACAGGGCGAGATGCGAGCCTGCGCTTGGGCGCGGGCTCGCATCGGTGCGTCCGTCGCTCGCGATCTCGCGGCCGCGCACGGGATCCGGCGCCGACCCGCCGCTCGAGAGCCTCACCACGCTCTCAAGGCGGCTCTCGCCGGCGCCTCGCGACGCGCTGCTCGCCCATCGGTCCGACCGATCCACCTCGCGCGGCCGCGCCGAGGACCCGCACCCCGGGTCGGGTTGTCTGTCGGTTGGTTGTCTGTCGGTTGCGGCTCTGGTCGAGGCGACGGGCTGCCTCGCCGAGGACCGCGGCGTCGCGGTCGACGAGCATCACCGAGGCCCCTTCCTCCAGGAACAGTTTGCTCGTCGCAAGACCGATCCCGCCAGCGGCGCCGGTGATGATCGCGACCTTTCCATCGAGCGCGCCCATGCTTCTCTCCTTCTCAGCCCGTGGCCGGCGCTCTGGTACGTGGCTGGACGTAGGCTCGGAGAGGCTCTATGGCCACCAGGCTCGCGCAGCGCGCCCTGGTGGCCTTGAGAACTTGGCGCCGTGGACCCTGGACCGGCACCACGACTGCAACAGCCGGGCCCTACGGAGGCCCCTCGCGCAGGTATCGAGCAGCGATCACTGCCGCATCGGCGTCCGAGGTTCCCGGCGGAACCAGGTGGGGTACATGGCGCCGCATCGCTTCGATCGCCTCGCCGTCGCCTGCGGCGGCGAGCTCCATGAGCGTGGGGCCGCCCTGGGTTGGGTCGACGCCGATGGACGCCAGGGTCGCTCGCATCCGCTCGTACTCTCCATCGTCCTCGGGCTCGAAACCTATGATCGAGCCGAGCTCGGCGTAGAGATCAGATCCTCCGCACGCGGTGCCGCAACGTAGGCAGAGCCAGGCGTCGAGGCCCACGACGTTCACCCTCTCGCGAATCGAGGGGTGCGCAATCATGATCTGCGCCCACTGTTCCTCGGAGAGGTCGCCGGCCCGGACCACTTCGTCCGGCGGGTGCGTTGGGAGGTCCCCGAGGTCGAGGATCTGCCATGCGAGCGGCGTCGAGCAGATCAGGCCCTCGAAAGCGGCTCTGCGGCGCGCGGCGCGTGCTCGGGTCTTCGCTTCACGGCGGGCGAGCTTGTGCGCACGGTTCTGCGCTTTCGTTCTGCGCGGCATCGCTCGCTAGGATCATGGCCGCATCCGCGGCCGTCAACGACTTCCATAGGAGCTGGGCACGTGTCGCCGAGCTGCTCGACGTCCCCTGCGAGCGGGGGTTCTTGCACCTGCGGGCGCTTACGGCCACCAGGGCTCGCGCACCCACTCGACGAACGCCGCTCGATGCGCGCGATCCCAGCCGGCGAGGGTTCCCATCGCGTCGAACGCGGCCGGGCCGTGCTGGTCCCACACGGTGAGCACGAAGCGCGCGCAGGCGAGCTCGTAGCCGCTCGCGGTGCCTTCCTCGACCCAGGCCCACAGCGCCTCGGGATCCCAGGGCTCCACGCCGGGCACGCCCTCGCGGAGGGCGTGAAATGCGCCCGCGAGCGTGCTCATCGCCGCGTGCTTGTCGCCGAAGCCGCGGTCGAAGATCGCCCGAGCGCGGCGCGCGCGATCGATGGCGTCGAGGACCCCGGCGCGATCCTCCTCGTCGGCCTCGAGCATGAGCGCGACGCCCTCGATCATCAGGCCGCAGCGCGCGCAGAGCCCATAGACGACGCCGGACCGGGGGCGTCCGGACGAGTAGCGCCGTGCCGAGCGGTAGGCCGAGGGCGGTGGCGGCTCGTCCGAGAGCGCGAGCACGCCCTGGCACGCGGGGCAGCGGGCGTCGCTCAGCACGGCGCCTCCGATGCGCCGGCGCACGCCACTACGGCCTCGGCCCACGCGCCGCCGCCGAACGTGTTCGACTCGCCCGGCCGCATCGCGCGCAGGGCCTCGATCTCGTCCTCGTCGAAGGTCTCGCGGTTGGCCTCGATCAGCTCCTCGAGATCGACCGGCTCTCCGTCGAGCGTAAACACCCGTCTGTCCTCCATCGCCCTCACCACCATGACCGCGGCGTGTGTTGACCGCGCTCGACCAAGACGTAGCGCTCGAGGCGTTCGACCCGGCCGTGCGAGTCGCGGTTGCGTGTGGTGTGCGCGATGGCTCCCGGGAGCGCGTCGTACATGTCGACGCTCCCGTGCTCGCGGATGTGCGCGCTCCAAAGCTCGTGGGCCAGCTCCTCGAACGCTTCTTCTTCGTCGCGGGGAAGAAGGACGATGAGCGGCCGCCAGGTGGTCCCGGGCGGCGCGGCGATGCGCATCGACCGCCAGCCGCAGTCACAGCCCACCTGAACGACCGAGATCCGCGCGCCGTCGTGCTGGCGCTGCGCTTCCTCGTCGCGCACGAGCCCGGTGAGCTCGCGGTAGCGCGTGGCCATCACCGTGCGCCCGTCGGCGCTGAGCTCGTCCTCGCGCACGACAGCGATCAGGTAACCCTCGTGGTCGGGTGCGCCGTCATGTTGCCAGCCCATCGGTGCTTCTCCCTCGGCACGATCGGAGCTGCCGCGATCCCCGTGCAGCTCCAGGAAATCACAGACGCGGGACGCCTGCGCCGTCTGACGGGCTCCTCTGACGGCGTCCTGCCAGCCCGATTCTAGTATCTGTACGTACGTGCGCGAGTTGGCCGTCCCACCCACCGCCCTCGACCACATCACGGAGGTAACGCTCGTGCTCGTTCGCCGCCCGCCCCCCAGCGATGGTCGAGCTCGGGCTCGCCTGGTGAGCTTTTGTTAGGTTGGAGCGTCGTGCCGCGCGCTGCCGTCGTCGCTCTCGGGTGGATCCTCGTCGCCTTGGGGGTGGTGCTGCTCGTGGCGTCGCCGTTGAACAACGCCTTCGAAGGCTGGGGCATGCTCACGCGTGCGCTCGCCGGCCACGCGCTCGTCGTCTTTGGGGTCGATCGCCTGGCCCGCGCTCGCGTTGGTAGGCCTCGCGCGGCGACGGCGCGCGCGCGGCGCCTGGCGCTCCTCGTCTCGTCGATCCTCCTCTTCCCATTCGCCGCTTTCCTGTTCCTCATGAGCAAGGAGGGCGGCTCGAGCTGGCAGCTCGCGTCGCTCCTCCTCGTGGGATGGCTCCTCGTCGCGGGGGCGTACGCGACGCTCGCGCTCGTCGTCCCCTTCGTGCGCGGTCGACGCGACCGGATGCGGTATCCAAAAGGTCGGCACCCCGAATGACCGACGAGCGCAACGTGCGTCGCCCGCGGAAACCGGGCGAGTTGCGGATCATCCGTCCGCTGGCGCTCGCGCTGACCAGCCTGCGCGCGCTTTCGGGCGTCGAGTCGGGCGGCGACATCGATCTCGAGGTGCTCGACGCGGTGGAGCGCACGCTCGGCGTCCGGCTCCCGGCCGACGTGCTGGCGGTCCTTGCTTCCGACGTTCCCGCCATCCGTCGCCGGTACGAGCTCGCGCTCGATCGACTCCTCGATCTCCACGAGCGTGCACGAGCGCGGGGGCTTCCGATGGACCGGATCGCGGTCGCGCACGATCGCGAGACCGATCGCTTCCTCTGCATATCGGTGCACGAGCGTGGCATCGGAGGGCGGAGCCATCTCGAGCGGTGGCCCGGCGGCGGCGGAGAGCCACTGCTCGAGTGGATCGAGCGCGAGCACGAGGCGCTCCGGGCGCGCCGACTCGCTGGTGGATCGCCGGAGTCACTGCACCGCGCCCGCGCCGAGGTCGCTCCCGAGGGCGACGCTCGCGCCGCCTTTCGCCCACGGATTGTCCGCCGCACGCACGAGCCGTCGAGCGCACGGCCTCCCGAGCACGTCACCCATCCGAAGTATGGGCGAGGGGTCGTGCTCGTGCGCGAGGGCAGCGGCGACGGCGAGAAGGTTCTCGTCCGATTCGAGACCCACGGCGAGAAGCGCCTCCTCGCGCGCTTCGTCACGCCGGTGGATTGAGGCGGTTTCAGTGACGATCAACGGCAAGGCGGAACGTCCGGGCGCCGCCCCGCGTCGAGGACCTCGGCGCGATCCTCCTCGTCGGCCTCGAGCATGCGAAGATCGTTCAGGAGGGCGACGGCGCTCCGTGCGCTCGGTTGGGTGGCGGAGAGCTCAACGACTGGCTTTGGGCGGCCGAGCTGCGGGTCGTGCTGCCGAGTGCGTGGTCGAGGATGCGCCAGCGCGCATCGTGCATCGCGCGGTGAGTAAAGTGTGGCGCCTCTCGTAGAGCTGCGAGGCCCATGCTCTCGAGCTCGCCGGGGGCTGTGGAGGCGCGCGCGATCGCATTCGCGAGGCGATTTCGTGGGACCAGCCAGCCGGTTTCGCCGTCCCTCACGTGCGGCCGGAGGCCATCGGTGTCGAACGCGATGACCGGCACCGCCTGCGAGTAGGCGTCGAAGACGATCCGCGGTTGCTCGTCCCCGAGATTGGGGACGAGGACCCCGTGCGAGGCGCGCACGCGCTCAAGGAAGCGTGGACCATCGAGCACGTGCAGGGCAACGTGGCGGAGGCGCCTCGCCGCCTCCGCGCAGGCGTCCCGCCGTGGGCCCTCGCCCATGACGTATATGCTCGCCGAGACACCGCGCGCTTCGAGCTCGCGGAGCGCCTCGAGCAGAACGTCGACGCCCTTCTCCGGGACAAGGCGCGCGGCGAAGAGGAGCCGCACGCCTCCGTTCGCGCGCTTCTCCGCCCAGCTCGCGGACGCCTGCTCGGCCGTCACGATGTCGTTGGTGTCGATCCACACGGCGGGCGTGATGTGGCAGCCGCTCGCATCTGCGGGCGCCAGGCTCTGGCGGTAGCTCGGGTGCGTGAACATTTTGACGTCTGCGTGGCGGACGAAGAATCGGGCGAGCACCTCGGTGAAGAGCTCGCGCGCGCGGTCGCGCGGTCGCTCGTGCGCGGCACCGCTGGTCCGCCACGGTGCCGATTCGATGACGAGGACGAGCGTGCGGCGGCGAGCCATCGCAATGGGGTTCGCGATCCAACCGAGAGGAATCGGCCAGCCGGCGACTCCTGAATGGACAACGTCTGCGTCGCCGACCGCGCGCCAGAGCGCCCGCGCTAGCGCGGGGAGGTTGACGATCGCCTCCCGAGTCGAGCGCGACATCGGAAGCGGCGCAATTGTGAGGGAAACGTTGTCGGGCACCGAGAGGCGCACGAGACCCGCTCGTCCTTTCCCCAGCCGTGTCGCCGGCGCAGCGAGCACCACGCGCTTCAGGTAACGAAAGTGCGCGATCAGGTCGCGGTGCCAGAGGGGATCGATCCAGACGTCGCCGCGTTCGTCGATATGATGGGGAGCGAGCGACAGCAGGAGGTAACGTGTTTCGATCGGCGGCAGCTGCACGAGGACTGCATACGCGCGCCGTTCGGGCGAACAACCACCGCGGCGATCGATCGCGGTCGACGTTACGATCGTGCGAGGCCTGGTCGTCTCCGCTCAAGGCCCTCGGCCGCGACAAGTGGACGGGGCCCCCAACCCTCGAGAAGTCGGCGGCTCCGTGCCGCGCGGCAGGCTACCCAACGTGCTCCCTCGCCTCCTAGCTCGGTATGGTTGCGGGGACCCCATGGCCCAGCGGCGTCAGCGGACGGGAATGACAACGCGACGAACCGCTTGCTCCGAGCCTTATCGTAGTGCTCGTGCTCGGCGCCTCCCGCAAACCGCACGAAGCGCCGACTGAAAAGGAAGCGGGCGGGACGTGAGCCGAGAAGCGGCCCGCGAACGCGCCGGACATGGACGCCGTACTGGTGGATCAGCTCGGACGGCGCTGGCGTGCACGCGCGCGGGAGCTCACTCTCGAGGGGTAGGCCGCCGGCCGCGAAGGTTCCCGAGCGGGTCGGAGTTCCTGCGAGGCGAGCTCGCTCGTCCTCCGGAACGTGTCAACGCGTTTGAGACAGTCGAGATGCGAATTCTATGAGGTAATGGCGACGCCATCGTGATGATCGTGGCGCCCGTGCGGAGGATCTACGGAGCTGCTGAGGGGCGCGGCGTCGAGGGTGCGGGGCAGGACGTGGAGAGGATCTACCGGGCCGCTGAGGGGCGCGGCGTCGAGGGTGCGGGGTAGGACGTGGAGAGGATCTGCGGGGCCGCTGAGCGGCGCGGCGTCGAGGGTACGGGGGCTGCTATCGTCGGTGCGGTCGCCGTCGCGATCCGGTGGGCCGCTGAGGGCCCCGGTGACCAGCGGGTTGATGTGGACGGCCGCGGGCGGGAGCGGGACGCGCGGAGGGCCGTTCGGGAAGCGCTCGGGGTGGGCCCGGTAGGCGTTGTCGAGGGTCGCTTGGCGGACCGCGGCGACCTGATCGACGCGCCCGTGGAAGACGTCGGAGGGCGTGAACAGGGCGAGACCGGAGTGGTGGTGCTCGTCGTTGTGCCAGCCGAAGAAGTCCTGGAGATAGCCGCGGGCGTGGAGCTCGCCCTCGAAGCGACCGGGGTAGTCGGGCTGGTACTTGAGGGTCTTGAACTGGGCCTCGCTAAAGGCGTTGTCGTCGGAGACGCGCGGCCGGCTGAAGCTGCGCGAGGCGCCGAGTGAAGCGAGGAGCTGGCCGAGCGTATCGCTCTTCATCGCGGAGCCGCGGTCGGCGTGGACCTGCAGGCCGGGCTCGACGCCGTGCCGGGCGATCGTGTCGGCGAAGAGCTGCGCGGCGAGATGCTGGCACTCCTTGGTCGCGAGCATCCAGCCCACGACGTAGCGGCTGAACAGGTCGATGATCACGTAGGCCATCAGGAAGACGCCCTTGTGGATCGTGGCGAGCTTCGTGATGTCCCACGTCCAGACCTGGTTGGGCGCGGTGGCCGTGAGCGAGGGCTTCGCGTGGGTCTGCGGCGGGCGCTGGTTCCTCCGCTCGACGCTCTCTCCGACCTCGGCGAGGAGGCGGTACATCGTGCGGATCGAGGCGAGGTAGATCCCCTGCCCGAGCAGCGCGGCGTACACCTCGGTCGGCGGCTGGTCGGCGAACTCGGGCAGGTGGAGCGTGTCGAGGATGTGCTTGCGCTCCGCGGCATCGAGGCGGCGCGGACTGGGGGCCCGGACGCGATCGGGCTTCGGCTCCGCGTGCGGCTGGCGGCTGCGGTAGAGCGTCGCGCGGCTCACGTCCAAGGCGCTGCAGGCCGCCGCGATCGGGACGCCATCGCACTGTTCGATCAGGGTCATCAGCTCTCCTCGTCGAGCTGCGGAAGCGCGAGCCCCAGGATCACGTGCGCTTTTTTTTGGAGCTCGATCAGCGAGTTCGCGATCTCGAGCTTGCGCTGGAGCTTGGCGATCTCCTTGTGGGCCGCGAGCAGTTCCTGGTCCTTCTTGTCGAGCTTGGGCTTGCGGCCCGGCTTGCGCGCTTCGAGTCCGACCGCGCCGTTAGCGCCGAACTGCTTGCGCCACGACGAGAGGTGCGAGCTGTAGATGCCCTCCTTGCGGAGCAGCGCCTCGAGCGCGCCTCGGACGCCGCTCGCGAGCGCCGCGTCGGCGGCCTTGATCACCCTCAACTTCTCCGCCGCCGAGAACTGGCGACGGATCTTCGGGGGCACAGTCTCGACCGAGGCTCCGCTCACGCCGCGATCGCGCTGCTGGCGCTCGGCCTCGGAGGAGCTCTCACGACCAGGAACCGGGGATGGCTTGGGCACGTCGGGGACACCATTCTCCGCCCATCGGCACAGAGATTTCCAGGGGAGCCTGTCTCACGCGACGTTGGCACAGAGGGCTCCGCTCGACGGGCCGCACCCGCGACCGTGAAGCGCTATCATCGCACCATGAGTTCGCGATCCACCACCATGGCCGCCGCTCTGAGCATCGTCGCCGCATGCGCGTCGTGCGGCTCTCCCACTACCCTCGGCGACATCGTGATAGGCACGCGTCGCGGGGAACAGGATGCCGTCGATCCGACGGCCGAGATTGTCGCCGGCTCGCGAGTCGACCTGGCCTCGACGGTGGCGGTGAGTGGCGACGCTGGCTGGGTCGTCGCGACCTGGACGCTCTGGGAGGCGGGTGGCCGGCCGCCGCACGTCGTGCACACGCGGCTGCTCAACACGCACGGTAGGGCAACCCTCTTTGCGGACCTGGAAGGAAACACACTCCCGACAGGCTGGCACGAGGGCACGATCACGTGCGACTTCAAGACCGGGGAGGGCGAGAGTAGGGTCGGAACCATCCGCGTGGTCCCCTGAGTCGCGTACGATCCGCACATCGAAGGGGCTCCTTGTCGGACGTTGGTGGCTCGCACTTCAACCGTACCGGTAAGAACCCACCAGACCCACCGGAGGCATTGTGCAAGAACGACTGAATATCGAAATGGTCCGCCAAATGAACGGCTCGGACGCGCGGATCTTCACCCCGAGCGCGCTGGGCTCGGATGGCGAGCGCGTCTACATCAACAGCCGCTTTCGCTTCTATCTAAGCACCGCAGATGGCGCGATGGAGGCAATGCCCACGATCCTCAACACCTGGACCAGCGGTCTCATTGCCGAGCGCGACACGCTGTGGGTGCATGGCAGCGGAGGACTCGCGTGCTCGACCGATGGTGGCCTCCATTTTGAAGAAGTGCCGCTGCCAAATTGGCCCAATTCGATCCACGCGATGGCGTGCGCCGATGACGGCACGCTGTGGGCAGGCGAGAAGCGTGGCGTGCTCTTCTTCAAGGCGCCGGGCGCGAAGAAATTCACAGCGGTCACCGGCAAAGCACCACCGGTCACCGCGATCGCGAAGGGGTCCGGCGGCGTGTTGGTCGGTACCGAAGACGGCAAGTTGTGGATCGGTGTCGCCGGTAAGCTGTCGGCCACATCGCTCGCTGCGGGCGCGCCGATCTCCGCGGTACTGGAGAGCGATAGAGGTGCGATCGTGGCTCTCTCGGAGGGTGAAGAGTGTGTCAGTGTGCATCGATCGGCAGACGGCGGTCGATCGTTTTCTACGATTGAGCTTGGTGAAGACGAGTGGCTGTTGACGCTGGGCCAGATCCCTGGCGGACCGATCGTTGGCGGTGGGGTGGGTGGCGTGATCGCGGCATCGTGGGATGATGGTAGCTCATTCCAGGTCGTGCGTCACAAGCTCGGTCAGTCGGAGCGCTCCTTCGAGCGCTGCTGCGTCCACCAAGGCACGCTGTGGTTCGGTGGTGACTTTCAGAACCTCGTCCGCGTCTCGCTGGATGGGGCCACGAAGCTGAAGGTCGCAGCAAAGTCGAAGGCGTCGGCGCAATCGAAGTCGAAGGCCGCAGCGAAGCCGAAGGTTGCTGCAAAGGCGGCGAAGAAGAAGGCGAAGCGGTGAGCCACGCCTCGGCGACGTAAGCTGCGCAAGTAGTCGAGCCGGCGCGCGCTGGCGAACTCCAGGTGCGCGAGGTCTTTGGCGGCGCGGCCGGCTTCCTTGCCGCGACGCCGGAACTCGATCTGGATCTCGACTCGCGGTGCTCTGCGCCGCGCTCGGGCGCGACGGCAGGACATGGGTAACAGAACGGACCGGCGATGTTGGGGTAGTGTTCGCCCGTGGATGCAGCGCGCAGTGATCACCGGCGCGGTGACCGTGCGGCGGAGGACGACCATGGCGAACGAAGATGTGTGGGCGCGCCTGGAGGCGGCGTACCGCGACGAGCAGCCGGTGACCGGGATGATCCGCGGGGTGCTCGGCGGCTTCCTCGAGGTGGATCTGGACGGGA
>JAEZBP010000151.1 GCA_023427125.1 Pseudomonadota bacterium
CGGCCATTACCGGCGCGACCTGCTCACCTGCAGACGATACCGGCGCAGATCTCGATGACGTCCGCGCAGATCGCGATGACCTCTGCGCAGATCGCGATGACCCCATCGCAGATCTCGGTGATGCCGCCGCAGCTCCCGGCGCTCACGACGCCGATCTCAGCGGCGCCGGCCGAGATCCCGTCGATGCCGACGTCGATCGCGGCGATACGACCGCAGATCGCGGCGCCCGGCGGCGACCTCACGCCGGTGTCCGCGCAGCCCGCGGCGTGGTCACTCGACTCCCCGTGCCGTGGATCCTCTCCTCGTGCGGCGCCCGCGACCGGCATCCCACCACGCGCGCTGGAGATGTCGCTCGCGAGCGGCTCCGGCGTCTCAAAGGCCGTCGCAAGATCACGGCGCTCGGGCAACGCCGAGCGGAGCGGCCCGGCTGACTGGACACCGGGGATGGGAAGCGCCAGCGGGTCAGTGCCGCGTAGCTCGGCCCGCACGCTCGCGAAGCGCGCGCACAGGCGACTCAGCTTCCGCGCTCGGTAGGCGATGATGTCTCTCCACTCGCGGCGCCGCCTCTGCGATGATGCGCGCCATGCTGATCGTGGTGGAGCTCCATGTGCGGCCCGAGTTCGATGTGGACGTCTTCCTCAGCGCCGAGGCGCGGCGGGAGACCGAGGCGAAGGTGTTCACGCGCGAGGAGGCGGCGAGCGCGGGGCTCGCGGGGATGCCCGAGCCGGAGGATCCGCGGGCGGACATCCGCTATGTGCTGGTCAACGCGCGGCATCGCCGCTGGATCGAGCGGGCGATCGACGCCGATCCGCAGGTGACCGGCTTCAACGTGTACGACGTCGGCTGACGCCAGCGGGGATGAGCACCGCGGACGAGGAGGTGCGCGCGGTCCCGCTGTGGCGGCGCTTCCACGTCAAGACGACGCTGCTCTTCGGCGCGCCGGTGCTCTTGCTCTTGACGGCGCTCGCGGTGACGAGCACGCGCTTCGCCGTCGAGGCGGAGCTCGACGTGCTGCAGGCGCGGCTGCAAGGGCTCGCGGTCGGGCTGGCGCACACCGCCGATCTCGAGGCGCTCGACGCGCTGCGCGACGCCGAGGATCACGGCTCGGCCGCGCATCGGCGGCTGCACGCTTCGTTCGCGCGCATCGCCGCGCTCGAGCCGGCGGTCGAGAGCATCTACGTCGTGCGCCGGACCGGTGACCGAGAGACGGTGGCGTTCGCGTTCGACTGGGTGCGTCGAGGGACGCCGGCGACGGTCGGGCAGCGCTACGACGCGACGCAGACCGACGGCATGCTCCGCGCGTTCGAGCGCCCGATCGTCGAGTCGCGGATCTACGGCGACGAGTGGGGACGGCACCTCTCGGGCTACGCGCCGATCCGCGACGCGAGCGGAGCGGTGGTGGCCGTGGTCGGGATCGACATGCGCGCCGATCGCGTCGAGCAGATCGAGGGCCGCGCGCGCCTCACGACCGGCGCGATGTACGGCATCGGCGTGCTCCTCTTCGTGGCGGGCGGCGCGATCCTCGGCCGCAACATCCGGCGGCCCATCGCGCGCATCATCGACGCGACGAGCGCGATCGCGCGCGGCGAGCACGGCCGGACGATGAACCTCACGCGCACCGACGAGCTCGGCCTCCTCGCCGGGCGCATCGATCGGATGTCGCTCGAGCTCGAGGAGCGCGAGCGGATGCGCGAGCTCTTCGGGCGCTACGTGAGCGAGGACGTGGCGCGCCGGGTGCTCTCGAGCGGCGACGGCGTGCTCCACGGCGCGGTCGAGCGCGAGGTGAGCGCGCTCTTCATCGATCTGCGCCGCTACTCGACGATCACCGAGAGCCTCACGCCGCACGAGGTGCTCCGCCTCCTCAACGAGTACTTCTCGGCCATGACCGATCTCGTCGACGCGCACCGCGGGTGCGTGATCGAGCTGCTCGGCGACGCGATCCTCGCGGTCTTCGGCGCGCCCGATCCCCTCGAGGATCACGCCGCGCATGCGGTGCGCTGCGCGCTCGCCATGCAGGCGCGCCTCGAGGAGCTCAACGCGGAGTGGGAGGAGAGCGGCCTCGCCGCGCTCTGGAAGGGGCGCGGCATCGATCGGCTCGGCGCCCGCGCCGCCGTCCACACGGGCAAGGTGGTCGCCGGCACCATGGGCGGCGACCGGCGCGCGAAGTACGCCGTGCTCGGTCAGACGGTGAACGCGGCGATGCAGCTCGAGGCCAAGAACGAGGAGCTCGGCACGCGGGTGATGTACTGCGGCGAGGTGCGCGCGCGGCGGCCCGCCGAGCGGGCCGCGCGGGCCGAGCCGCGAGGCGAGCACCGGCTCAAGGGCAGCGAGGAGCGCGTCGCGCTCTACTCGATGCTCTGAGCGATCACGGCACGGGGATGGTGAGGCAGGGCACCGGCATGGCGTCGGGCGCTCCGGCGTCGGCGGGCTCCGCGCCGGCGTCGTCCGAGGGGGCCGGTCCGGCGTCGTACGGCGGCTCGAGGCACGGCGTCGGGCCGGCGTCTTCGAGCGGGGCGCCGAGGCAGGGCACCGGCATGCC
>JAEZBP010000188.1 GCA_023427125.1 Pseudomonadota bacterium
CTCGACGTGCTCTCGCGCGGCGACGTTCACCCACTGCTGCCCCTCGTGCAGCTGCACGTCCGGCGCGACGCCGGCGTAGAAGAGCGCCACGAACGCCAGCATCGACGCGAGCAGGTAGCCGACGATCTTCGGCTCGACGTTCACGTGCATGAAGTATCGGATGACCAGGTAGGCCTTCACGATCGCGATGCCGAACGCGGTGATCAGCGTGACCACCGGGATCTCGAGCATCGGCCCGGCGACGCTGATGGCCAAGAGCACCAGCAGCACGATCCAGATCTTCACGTAGCTCGGGTGCGCGTGGCCGGCCTCGTGGGCAGCCTCGTCGTGAGCGCTCTCCGGCGCCTGTGCGGCTTCTTGCGTCATCTCACTCACTTCGCGATGTAGAGAAGCGGGAAGAGGAAGATCCAGACGACGTCGACGAAGTGCCAGTAGAGCCCGATCAGCTCCACTCGCTGGAGCTCTTCGTTCTTTCGTGCGCGCGCCGCCACGACGAGCATGATGATCATGCCCACGATGACGTGGAGACCATGGATCCCGGCGGCGATGTAGTAGAAGGACCAGAACCCGTTGGCGCTGACCGTGTACCCCGCCGCGATCTCGTGGCTCCACTCGTAGCTCTTGATGCCGAGGAAGACGAGGCCGCCTGCGGCGGTCGCCAGCAGCAGCCCGGCGGCCTTCTTCCCTTGGCCCTTCCCCGCGGCTTGGTGGGCGAGCACCGCGAAGAGGCTCGAGGTCAGGAGCACGAAGGTGTTGGTCGCGCCGGCGACCGTGTTGGTGTGCGAGGCGTACTCGGCCCACTCCGGGTGGCCGAGCCGGTGCATCACGTAGCTGCCGAGCAGCCCGCCAAAGATGACGATCTCGGAGGCGATCACCCACCAGAGGGCGAGGCGCCCGGTCGGGATCCCGGTCGCGCTCCGCGTGGTCGCGATGGGCTTGGTCGCGATAGAGCTCATGGCTTTCTCCTCACGCCGGCGCGTCCTGCGGCCAGTAGTCTTCTTCGCGGTCCGGGTGGCTGTACTCGTAGGGGCCGCGATGCACGGTGGGCATCGTCTCGAAGTTGCCGTGCGGCGGCGGCGAGACCGTCGTCCACTCCAGCGTGTTCGCCTTCCATGGGTTCTTCCCCGCGATCTTCCCGCGCCGGAGGCTCGTGATGAAGTTCCAGAAGAAGACGACCTGGGACGAGAGCAGGATGAGGAGGGAGACCGTCGCCACGACACGCAGCGCCTGCAGCTCGGGCGTGAACAGCTCGGGGAAGCTCTCGTAGCTGTAGATGCGCCGGTGCTGCCCGGCCGCCCCGAGGATGAAGAGCGGAATAAAGATCCCGTTGAATGCGAGGCACGTGCCCCAGAAGTGAATCTTCCCGAGGGTCTCGTTCATCATCCGCCCGAACATCTTCGGATACCAGTAATAGATACCCGCAAAGACGGCGATGATCGCGATCGGGAAGAACGTGTAGTGGAAGTGGGCGAGCACGAAGTACGTGTCGTGGAAGTAGATATCCGATCCGCTGGCCCCGAGGAAGAGCCCCGTGACGCCGCCGATCATGAACTCGGCGAGGAAGCCGAGCGCGAAGAGCATCGGCGTCGTGAACCGGATCGACCCACCGTAGAGGGTGGCGATGTAGACGAAGACCATCTCGGCAACCGGGATCGAGATGAGCACCGTCGTCACCGTAAACACGTTGGCCATACGGGGGTCGATGCCGGCCACAAACTGGTGGTGCGCCCAGACGAACATGCTGAGCACGCCGGTGCCGATCGCGGTGTAGAGCACGGTCTTGTAGGCGAAGAGCTTCTTGCGCGCGAAGACCGTAATCACCTCGGCGACGATGCCCATGGCGGGCAGGAGGACGACATACACCTCCGGGTGACCGAAGAACCAGAAGAGGTGCTGCCACAGGACCGGATCGCCACCTTGGGCCGGATCGAAGAACGCGGTGCCGAAGTTCTGGTCGAAGAAGAGCATCACCGCGCCGGCGATCAGCGGGCCCACCGAGGCCATGAAGACGATGCTGGCGATGACGATCATCCAGATCACCATGGGGATCTGGTACCAGCGCATGCCGGGAGCGCGCGCGTTCATGACCGTGGTGATGAAGTTGATGCCGCCGAGCAGGAAGGCCACGAACTCCAGGGCCACCGCGACCAGCCACATGGACGAGCCGAGCGGCGTCTGGCTGTACTCGGCCTGTGCTGACAGCGGAGGGTAGGCCGTCCACGCGCCGCCGAACGCGCCGCCCGGCACGAAGAAGGTGGCGACCATGATCAGCGCGCTGATCAGGAAGATCTGGTAGCTGAGCCGGTTCAGCCGCGGGAACACCATGTCGTCGCAGCCGATCATCAGCGGGATCAGGTAGTTTCCGAACGACGCGATCAGCACCGGCATCGCGACCCAGAAGACCATGATCGAGCCGTGGCTTGTCACCAGCGCGTTGTATGCGTCGGGGGTGACCACGCCGTAGCCGGGGACGCTGATCCCCGGGAAGGCGAGCTGCATGCGGAACGCGTACACGCAGAACCCACCGATCAGCGCCATCGCCATGCCGGTGAACATGTACTGCATGCCGATGATCTTGTGGTCGGTGGACCACAGATACTTTTGAAAGAAGCTCTGCTCGTGGTGCGCGTCGTGGGCTGGCGCCCTCGTCTCTTCGGGGCCCTCTTCGAGGGCCTCCGCGGTCGCTTGCTCGGCCATGTGTCTGCTCTCTATCTGGCGGAGGCCAATGAGGTGGTGGAGTGCTGCTCCATCCAGGCGAGGTGCTCCTCGGGCGTCTCGATGACGACGCGGCCGGCCATCAGCCCGTGGCCGATCCCGCAGATCTCCGCGCACTGCACGTCGAACGTGCCGGTGCGGGTGGGCTCGAACCAGCCCGTGATCTGGCGGCCGGGGATGGCGTCCTGCTTCAGGCGGAACACCGGGACCGAGAAGCTGTGGAGGACGTCCTTCGCCTCGAGGCGGTAGTGGTAGACGGTGCCCACGCTGAGGTGGAGCTCATCGGTGGTCGTGATGTCGTCGTCGGTGTCGATGACCCCGTCGGGCCCGGGGTGCACGAAGGTCCACGCCCACTGCTGCGCGATGAAGCGCACGGTCTGATCGGGCTCGGGCAGCGTCTGCTTGACATCGACCCAGACCTTGATGGCGGCGACCACGATCACGATGTCGCAGAGCAGGACGATCCCGTGAGGGATGTTGATCCAGCGCTTCTGCTGCTTCTCCTCGCCTGTGACGTACTGGCCCTTGACCCCATCACGGTGGCGGTAGCGGAAGATGAAATAGAAGAAGATGCCCTGCGCGACGACGAAGCCGACGCCGACGAGGATCGCGATGAGCAGGACGAGCCCATCAATGTCGCCGGCGTAGGTGGAGGCGCGCGGTATCAGCCAGTCGAGCACGGTGCTACTCCGATCTCAGAGGAAGATCCACACGATGACCGCGGCCGCGTAGGCGACCACACCGCCAAGCGTCAGACCAAACACCCAGGTCGCCGTGCGCTCTGCGTCGTCGCTCATCGAGCTTCCTCCGGGAGGCTTGCGATGTAGGCGACCACATCGCGCATGGCTTGCTCGTCGGCGAGCGCCATCGCCATGGGTCGCATGGTCGCGCCGGTGGTGTCGCGCGGATCGGCGCCGCGAATCCCGGCCTTGAAGTTGCTCAGCTGCGTGAGCAGGTACCAGTCGCTGGCGCCGGTGAGGTCCGGTGCGCCGCGCTCGCGGTCCCCGCGACCGTCCGCGCCATGACACTCGGCGCAGGTCCCGTAGATCGCGCGGCCTCGCTCGGCGCTCCCTCCGCTCAGCGAGGGCGGAGGGGCAGGCGCCGGCAGGCTGGCCACGTACGCCACGACGCTCCGGAGGTCCGAATCCCGCCTGAGCGTCTGCACCATCGGGCGCATCCGCAGCCCCGCCGCGTCGTCGGGGTGCGCGCCCCGGATGCCGTCGCGGAAGTGCTCGAGCTGCGTCTCGAGGTACCAGTCCGGGAGGCCAGCGATGGCCGGCGCGCCGTAGTCTTGGTTCCCCTCCCCGTCGTCGCCGTGGCACGGCGTACACGTGGCGAAGAGCACGCG
>JAEZBP010000233.1 GCA_023427125.1 Pseudomonadota bacterium
ATCTCGGCCAGGCGATCGCGGGGGCCGCGGGGCTGCTCGATCCGGCGCGGCCGAGCGCGATCGTGTACGTCGGCGACGGAGCGCCGACGGTGGGCGAGCTGCGGGCCGAGGGCCTGCTCGAGCGGATGGCGCGGCTGCCGAGCCCGGTGCGCCTCTACGCGGTGGCGATCGGGAGCGACGCGAACCTCGAGCTGCTCGAGGAGCTGACGCGCGGCGGCGGCATGGCGCTCCGGGTCGAGGAGCGCGCGCAGGCGGCGGACGCGGCGATGCGCGTGCTCGCCCACACCGAGCGGGCGGTCGCGCACTCGGTGGAGGTCGCGCTCGGCGACGGCATCGAGAACGCGTTCCCGCGCCGGCCGATGGACGCGGTGCTCGGGCAGGTCTTCCCGGTGGTCGGGCGGGTGCGCGGCGAGCTGCCCTCGAGCGTGACCGTCAAGGGCACGATCGGCGGGCAGGAGTTCGAGCAGACGATCGCGATCGAGGTGGGGGAGACCGACGAGTCGACCGACCTCCGCTTGCGCTGGGCGTCCGAGCGGCTGCGCCAGCTGATGCTCGACGGCGCGGGACGCGAAGAGGTCGCGGAGCTCGGCACCCGCTACGGGCTCATCACGCCGTTCACGAGCTACTACGTGCCGAGCCGCAACGAGCTCGCGCGGATGGGCGGGTACGCCAGCCTGCTGATCGATCGGCCGCTCCTGCCGATCGGCACCGGGACGAGCACCGGCGATCAGATCATGCAGGGCGTGCTGGCGCTCGCGCTCGGGCCGCTGTCGATCTCGGGCTGCGCGCTCGGCGGCGAGTCCGATGCCCCGGTGGCGGCCTCCGGGCCGGTCGCGCCGCCGCCGGTCGAGCCGCAGCAGCTCGCCCCGGAGTCGGAGGCCGAGGAGGCGGACAACGAGGGCGGCAATGGACGGCGCGTTCTGGAGAGGAGCGCGGGCGCCACCGCGGCCCCGCAGCCTTCGCCTGCGGAGCCCATGCCGGCCGACTACCCGGACGACGGCATCGCGACCGCAGAGGCGCGGCGCGAGAGAGCGGCTCCCGCGCCCGGCGCCTTCGACACGACGACGGGCGCCTGGAGCTCGCCGACCTCGCCGTACGGAGCGGACACCGCGGCGGGCGAGGATCCGATGGCGGCCACCGGCGCGCTCATGGGCGACGAGATCGGCGACAACTTCGGCTTCGGCGGGCTCGGCCTCCGAGGCACCGGCCGGGGCGGCGGTGGGACGGGCGAGGGCACGATCGGGCTCGGGCAGCTCGGCGCCATCGGCCACGGCGGCGAGGGCACCGGGTCGGGCTACGGCCGAGGTGCCAGTACTCGCGGTCGCGACGCGGTGGTCCCGCAGGTCCGGGCGGGCGACGCCGACGTTCGCGGCTCCCTCTCGCGCGACGTGATCCGTCGGGTCATCCGGCGGCACATCAACGAGGTCCGCTTCTGCTACGAGCAGCAGCTCACCGCGAACCCGGGCCTCGAGGGGCGGGTCACCGCCAGCTTCATCATCTCGCCGACCGGCGCGGTGCAGAGCGCCGCGATCTCGAACAGCACGCTCAACAACGCGACGGCTGAGCAATGCATCGCGAGCGCCGTGCGGCGCTGGACCTTCCCGCCGCCCTCCGGCGGCGGCGTGGTCGGCGTGAACTATCCGTTCGTCCTGACCTCCGGCGGCGGCGGCGGTGGAGCGCCGTCGCCCGCGATCGTCACCCGCATCGTCCACACGACAAACGACGCCGCGCACCGCGCGCGCCGCTGCAGCGACGCGGCCGACCTGACGCTCGACGATCGCCGCGCGCTCTGGCGCGAGCGGCTCTCGAGCCAGGGCTCGGCCTCGGCGTGGATCGGCGCCTACGACGAGGCGATCCGCCAGTGCGAGGCGCCCACCTGGCGCGACCGGCGCGCGTTCCTCTCGCTGATCCTCGAGCGGGCCGGCTCGATCGAGGCGATGCTCGCGGTCTACCGCCTGCTCGACGCGCCCGCCTCACGCGGCTTCGTGCGCGCGCAGGTGCTGCGCCGGGTGCGCAGCCCCGAGGACCTGCGGCAGGTCCGCGGCGCGTTCGGCCTCGGCGCCGAGGTCGACTGGACGCTCGTCGAGCAGATCCTCGCGCGGGCCACGACCGAGGGCGCCCGCATCCGCGCGCTCCGCCGGCTCAGCTGGCAGTACGCCGACAGCTTCGAGCTGAAGCTGCGCCTGCTCGCCGCGCTCGAGCGCGCCGACCGCAACGCCGAGGCCAAGCGGATGGCCGATCGCATGCGCGCCGATCCGCTCGCCGATCCCGGCGTGCGCACCGCGATCGGCGAGATGTTCCTCCGCATGGGGCGCGAGGACGAGGCCCGCCGCACCTTCAGCGAGATCGTGGAGTTCGCGCCGCTCGACGAGCTCGCGCGCCGCCGCCTCGGCGACCTCTACCGCGCCCACGGCTGGTTCCACGACGCCTACCGCCAGTACCAGACGCTGCGCGAGATCCGCCCCGACGACGCGAGCGTGCTCTTGCTCCTCGCGCAGGCGGCGGCCGACGCGGGCCGCACCGACGAGGCGCTAAGGCTCGAGCGCGGCCTGATGCAGACCTCGCAGCCGGGCGACAGCGTCGGCATCGCGCGCACGGCGCTCCTCTGGTCGAGCGTGCGCTTCGCGCGTCTGCGGAAGGCGGCCGAGGGCGACGAGGCGCGCAAGACGGCGCTGACCCGGCGGATGCGCGCGAGCGGCGTGCTGCGCGAGGCCGGGCAGCTCCGAGTGACGCTCGTGTGGTCGCACCCCGACGCGCAGCTCGCGCTCTGGGGCGGGCTGCCCGGCCTGAGCGCGACGCGCCCGAGCGACATCACGCCCGAGTACGGCCTCGAGGCCTTCGACCTCGAGGAGCAGGAGGCCGGCACCTACACCTTCGAGGTGCGGCGGAGCGCCGACGAGAACGCCGAGCTCACGCCGGTCACGGCGCAGCTCGTCGTGATCTGGAACGAGGGCCAGGAGGACGAGCAGATCGAGCTCGTCGACCTGAGCTTCGATCGCGAGCGAACGACCTACGCGTGGACCCTGAGCGGCCGCACGCTGAGGGCCCGGGAATGAGCACAACGAATCACGAACTCGAGCCGGGGTTGCCTACCCAGCCGTTCGCCCTGAGCCGCCGTACGCGCGAAGCGCGGGCGGCGAGTCGAAGGGCGTGCGGCCGCGCGTCCTTCGACTGCGACTCGCTTCGCGAGCCGCGCCCTTCGGCAAGCTCAGGAGGACGAGCGGTGGAGAGCCCGAATCGAACGCCGGTGGGTGGAGCACGATGATGCGCACTTCTCTCTTCTTCTCTCTGAGCCTCTTTCTCGCGGCCTGCGGCGGGAGCGATCTCGCGCCGGCGCCGACGGTCGCGAGCGCGGAGGTGATCCGCGGCGGCTTCACGCTCGAGCGCGAGGGTCACAGCGAGCGCGTGGTCGACTCGGCGCGGGTGGAGAACCTCGCGACGGCAGCCACCGGCGACGACGGCCGCGGCGTCGTCACGCTCGACTCGGGCGCGTGGGTGCTCTTCGATCGCGCGAGCCGCGCGAAGATCGAGCTCGCCAAGGTCACGCTCGAGGCGGGCCGCATCTGGATCGACGCCTCGAACGCCGACGAGACCACGATCGCGACCGCGCACGGCTCGGTGACGGCGGCGAACGCGACCTTCGCGGTGCAGCTCGGCGCGGACGGCGCGCGCATCTACTGCGGCTCGGGCGAGCTCACGTTCCACAGCGAGGGCGGCAGCGACCGGCTCGCGCAGGGCGAGACCGTGCTGCTCGCCGGATCGGCCGAGCCGAGCGTCGAGGCGATGGATCTCTGGGACGACTGGACCGGCGGCCTCGCCGATCCGGGCCGCGCGCGCTACCCGGAGGCCACCCACCTCGGCGTGCTCGCCGGCCGCCGCCTGGATCAGCAGGGGCAGGCGCGCACGCCGCTCCCGATCCGCGCGCACTCGGTGAGCGTCTCGGTCCACGGCGATCTCGCGGTCACCGAGGTCACCCAGACCTTCTTCAACGCGCGCAGCGACACCCTCGAGGGCGAGTGGGCGATCCGCCTGCCGCAGGGCGCGATCGTGCAGAGCTTCGCGATCGATCAGGGCGCGGGCTTCCAGGAGAGCACGATCAACGCGATGCAGGTCGGCTCGGACTACCAGCTCTCGTGGATGGGTTACGAGGCCTCGGGCGCCAAGCTCACCTACGACGGGCCCGATCGCCTTCGCGCGCGCGTCTACCCGGTCAACCCCGGCGCGACGGTGCAGGTGCGCCTGCGCTACACCGCGTGGCTCGATCGGGTCGGCGAGCGGCGCACCTACGTCTATCCGATGCGCGCGGAGGGCGAGCCGCCGCTCCTCGGCGAGTTCATCCTGCAGGTCGACACCTCCGGCGCGCAGGTCGGCGCGATGCGGGCGGGCATGGGCGCGACCGTCGAGGACGGGCGCGTGGTGCTCCGCCGGAGCGACTTCCGGCCGCGCGCGGACTTCTTCCTCGATCTTTACGACGGAGAGGAGCGCCGGAGCGACTCCGTCGAGAGCTACGTGGTGAGCGCGCCGGCCCAGCGGGCGGGCGGCCCCTCGGCCGAGGGCGAGGAGAGCTACATCCTCTTCGACATCCCGACCTCGGCCATCGTCGAGGAGGAGGAGGGCGCGAGCCCGCCGCCGCTCGAGCTCGTGATGCTGCTCGACGTCTCGGGCGAGACCGATCCGGAGGACCTCGAGATCGCCCGCGCGGTGATCGAGGCGGTGCTCCGGCAGGTGACGCCGAGCGATCGCGTCGCGATCCGGCTGGCCGACGTGCGCGCGCACTCGCCGGAGGGCGCCCCCGAGGGGCTGGTCGAGGCGAGCGAGGAGAACCGCGAGGCGCTGCTCGAGTCGATCGCGAGGGTGAACCTCGGCGGCGCGACCGATCTCGGCCGCAGCCTGCGCGAGGCGGCGCAGCTCGTCGCCGGCCGGCCGCGGGCGGCGGTGCTCTACCTCGGCGATGGCCTGCCGACGAC
>JAEZBP010000318.1 GCA_023427125.1 Pseudomonadota bacterium
TCTCCTGCGCTCGGAGGCGCGCCGCCCCGAGATGAGCGTGTCGCGCTCTAGTGCGCAGGGCTGGCCCGCACCGAGCGTGCTCACGTGACTCTCGAAGCACTCCGGGCCAAGACTTTGCCGGTGAGCGACGACCGGACCGAGCAGCTACGCGCCATCCTGCGCCGCGCGCCGGCGCTGATGCACGTGCTCCTCGTGGCGCGCGAGCTCGAGCTCCCCGACGGGCTGGTGTTCTCGGGTGCGGTCTACCAACCCGTGCTGAACCACCTGACCGGGCGCGCCCTGGACTACGGCATCAAGGACTACGACCTCGCCTACTTCGACCCGACCGACACCTCGTACGAGGCCGAGGATGTCGTGATCCGCCAGGTCGCCGCCGCGCTCGAGCCGCCGCTGCGCCAGTCGGTGGAGGTACGCAACCAAGCCCGCGTTCACCTCTGGTTCGAGGGCAAGTTCGGAGAGCCGTATCCGCCGCTCGGATCGAGCACCGAGGCACTGACCCGCTTCTCCAGCACGATGTTCGCGGTGGGCGTACGCCTCGACGCGAACGACGCGCTGACCGTCGTCGCGCCCTTCGGCCTGGAGGATCTCTTCGCGCTGCGTCTCCGGCCCAATCCGCGCCGTCCGACCCGCGCCTTCGCGCGCAGGGCCGCGTCGGTCCTGTCCCGCTGGCCGGAGATCACCGTCGAGCCGTAGCGAGCGCTCCACCGCGCTGCAACGCTCGCCGGCTCGGCGTAGAGAGTGAGAGAGTGGGAGAGGAAACGAGGAGAGGCGAGCGGGCGCGATGCAGCTCGCTTCTCCTCGCCTCAGGCTCTCCTCGTCTCCCGATTCAACTCCGCCGAGGCCGCGGCTTCGGGGTCACGCGCGCTGGCGGTGTCTCGCGTAGAGGCGGTCGCGCCAGGCGAGGACATCCGCGTGCTCGGAGGCGAGGGTAGGGTGGGTCCACGCCTCGCGGGTGGCGGGGCCGAGCGCGATGTAGCGATCGTCGACCGGCAGGATGAACTGCAGCGAGGTCGCCATGGTGATGTCGGCGAACGAGAACGCGTCGAGCAGGTGCTCGCGCCCGTCGAGCGCGGCGCGCAGCACATCGAGGGCGGCGCGCGCGCGCGACTCGTCGTGCGAGTGATCGTCGGCCCGAATCCCGTACTTGCGGGTCAGATGGCCGACGCCGCTCGAGGCGAGCGGCTCCAGCGCGCCGCGGAGCGATCGCGGGACGAAGGGCGGGAGCTGCTCGCGTAGGGCGGCCGAGCTCGCTGCGATGCGCGGCAAGAGCAGCGCGCGCCCCGCGGTCATCACGATCTCGCTCCGCTCGTTCCACGCGGCGATCGCCTCGTCGTGCTCGGCCGGAAAGAGCGGGGAGCCAGAGCCCCGGCGCTCGGCCCAGCGCGCGATCGCGACCGAGTCCATGAGCACCTCGCCGCCGTCGACGAGCAGCGGGACGGTCACGCGCCCGCTCCACTTGCGCGCCGCGCTGCGCAAGCGGAGCTCGCCGATCATCGGGAGGTGCTCGGTGTAGTCGTAGGGCACGCGGTGGTGGTCGAGCGCCCAGCGGGCCTTCTCGCACCACGGCGCGAAGCTCTCGGCGTAGAGGCGGGCCATCAGGCCGATCGTGGCCCAGCTCGCCCGAGCGATCCATCGGACGCGGCGGCCCACGTGGGTCGCGGGCTGCGCCCAGCCGTACCCGCGTGAAGGGATGCGGTGCTCCGCGCACCGGGGCGTCGGACGCGCGATCGGACCTTGAACCGCAAAGCCTTGTGGGCTGCGGCGGGCCTTGGCGCATGAGGGGAAACGTGCGGCGCTTCGCGCACCGCGGAGCCCGTCGCGCGCGCGGATTTGAACCGCAAAGAGCGCAAAGGGCGCTTGTGCCTCAGGAGAGCGGAAGGGAGGAGCAAGCGGTCGCTATCGTGCCGCCGCGTGCCTCGAGCACGGCGCATCGCCGTGCTCCTTTGCGCTCTTTGCGGTTGAGCTGTCGAGCGGGTCGCTGCGCGAGCGCAGTCGAAGGGCGAACGGGTAGGGGATCGATATCAGCTCGCGTGCTCGTAGAGCTTCGCGCCGTCGAGCCGCATGCCGTGGACCCGGCCGTCGTTGGTGATCGCGACGAAGCTCTGCGCGTCCCACCACAGCGTGTCCTCGACGAAGTCGAGCACCGAGCGGTCGTAGCGGCGGCGGGGCTCGCCGGTGCCCGCGTCGAGCAGGAAGAGCTGGCCGCTCCCGTCCTGCACCAGCATGTGGCGGTTGTCGGGGCTGAGCCGCGCGTTGCCCTTGAAGTGCGTGTACGAGTGCTCCCCCTGGCCGAGGTAGCGCACGCCCTCCTTGCCGGGGATCCGGTACTGCGCGCGGACCTGCGCGCGGGTGTCGAAGACCTGGATGGCCTCGCGCGAGTCGACGACGAGCGAGCCGCCGTCGGCCGACGGATAGATGCTGCTCGGGTGGCGGGTGTCGGCCGCGCCGAGCACGCCGCGGTGCACGTCGAGCGCGACCAGCTTGCTCTGGTTCGCGTCGACCGCGTACACGATGGAGCCCGCGCCGCCGCAGATCCACGAGACGAAGAGCTCGCCGATCCCGAGGTCGGCGATGGCGCGCTGGACGTGGCCCTGCGCGTCGCAGACGAGGAGCTTGCTCGTGCCGTTGAGGACGATGCCCGAGCCGTCCGCGAGGAAGACGATGTCGTTGACGTACTCGTCGAGCGCGATCGGCTCCGACGCGGGCGCGCCGGTGTAGACGTCGAAGAAGCAGATGCGCTTGCCGTCGGCGGCCAAGACGCGGCCGTCCGGTCCCTGCGCCGCGACGCGCCCGAAGCCGTCGATGCGCGCGCGCTCCGAGCCGTCGGCGTTGCGCAGCGAGGTGTAGCTCTTCCAATAGGCGAGGAAGCCATCCGCGGTGCGCACCAGGCGGAAGTCGCCGCGCACCGAGCTCGAGCGCAGCGAGGGCGGCTCGGGCAGGACGTGGTAGCGCGCGCAGTCCTCGGCCGCGTAGGGCTCGGGCTGCCCGTCCACCATGATCCCGACGGTGTGCGTCGGGTCGAGGCCGGGGACGTCGAGGCCCACCGCGAGCTCGTAGAGGACGCCGGACGACGACGCGCCGCCGCTCGCCGGCACCTGCAGCGCGAAGCGCACCTCCATGGTCTGCCCCGGCTGCAGCTCGGCGCCGCCGAAGGGGATCCGATCTTCTGCGGCGACGCTCATGCCCTGCTGCTGCGAGCCGCGCTTGAGCCGCACGTCGAACGCCAGCACCGGCAGCGCGCGCTCCTGTCCGGTCGCCCGCGCGACGCCCGAGACGATGCCGCCGAGCCCAACCTGCGCGCGGTCCAAGACGACCTCCAGCTTCGGCTGCCCGACGCCCACCGCGCTCTTGATCTTGTCGAAGAATCCCATCGCTTCTCTGTCCCTTCGTTCGCCAGCGCCTCGCGCGCTCGCCGTCCTACGCGCGCTTCGCAACGAGCGTTCCCTCCGCGCCCGTCGAGCTCCCGCCCCCGCTGTCACGCCGCCCGCCTCCGGCGTCACGCGGCCCCCCGAAGCCGGCCACACCTCATCGGTTGGGCGTGCGAGGCGCCACTCGAGGAACGCCGAGCGGAGCGGATCCCCGCGTAGCTCGGCCGCGGGGAAAGGAGGCGCCGATCAACGGGAGGGCCGCGCAGCTCGGCCGCGGGCCAGCCCGCTCGAGGAACGCCGAGCGGAGCGGTCCCCGCTCGGCTGGACATCGGGGACGGGAAGCGCTGACCGAAGGGGAGGGCCGCGTAGCTCGGCCGCGCGCGCGAAGGCGCGCGCCAGCCAACCCAGCGCGCCAGCAAACACAGTCAAGGCTCGACGGCGACGCACGCGCCGACGAAGCGATCGCCGGCGGGGAAGGGGTCGGCGGCCGGGGCGCGGCCGGTGCTCGCGCCGTAGTCCGCGCTCGAGCTCTGGTAGCGGCGGTAGAGGAGGTCGTAGACGCCGGGCACGAGGCGCGCGTCGAGCGTGCGGCTGTCTTCGCGCAGCACGTAGCCGCTGCTCGAGTACTGGTAGTCGACGTAGCCGATCAGGTGGCGCGTGCCGGTGTCCCGCGCGACGGCGTAGAGCGTCGCGTCACCGAGGTGCGCGCTCGCCTGGGCCGGCGGCAGCGGGCCGCCGTCGAGGGTCACCGGGCCGCCGAGCGCGACCGACGGGATGTCGATGTCGAGCGACGTCGCGCCGGCCGTCACGACGACGCCTTGGCGCAGGATCCGATCGCCGGCCGGGAAGGGATCGGCGGCCCGCGCGCGGCCGGCGCTCGCGCCGTAGTCGTCGCTCGAGCTCTGGAAGCGGCGATAGAGGATGTCGTAGACGCCGGGCACGAGGCGCGCGTCGAGGGTGCGGCTGTCCTCGCGCAGCACGTAGCCGCTGCT
>JAEZBP010000484.1 GCA_023427125.1 Pseudomonadota bacterium
CTCTCGCTCCGTCGCCGCGCTCGAGCGCGTCGAGCGAACGCAGCCGCGCACCCGGCCGGTGCCGACGGGCGACGACGTCGAGCCGGCGGTGGGTGGCGCGCGCTTCTACGTGGCGGTAGGCCGGCCCGGCACGAAGGTGCGAGGGATCTCGCGCGAGACGCTCGACACCCTGCGAGCGTTCGTCGCGCAGCAGGCGCGCGGCGTCTCCGGCGTGCAGGTCGCGCCCGACAACGAGCGCGCCTCGGCGGCCAACGCGGTGATCCGGCAGCGCAGCCTCACCGGCTACTATCTCGACAGCTCGATCATCGAGGTCGAGGATCGCCCCGGTGGCGGGGTGCGGGCGCGGGTCTCGGTGGTCGTCCAGACCTATCCGGAGCGGAACATCCGCAGCATGTTGAGCGGGACCGCGACGGTGACGGCGGGGAGCGGCGAGGTGGTGCGGCGGCAGGCGATCGAGGGGGCGCTGCGCGGCGCGCTACGAGGGCTCCCTGCCGTGCTGACCGCGTCCGCCGCGCAAGCGCAGAGATGAGCGCCCCAGAGAAAATGGACAGCCGATCCAATCTCCCGATACCTTTCTCACTGCGGTGCGGTGATCGGAGCGCAGCGTGAGCACAGAAGCCCAGAGCATGTCCAAGCCTGGAAATTCCCCCAAGCGACGCTTTCGTAACTTCCTCCTCGATGCGCGCTTCCAGCTGAAGTACACGGGCGCCGTCGTCGCGGTGACCGTGATCGTGACCGGGCTCGTCGGCTTCGCGCTCGGCCGCGAGGCCTACCGGTACTCCCGCGAGAGCACGCAGGTGCTGACGGCGCAGGCGGCCGGGGTGAGCCCGGAGCTCTTCGAGTACCTGCAGGAGGAGTCGGCGGCGAAGGATGAGGAGGTCCTCCGCAACATCGTGACGGGAGTCTCGGTGCTGGTCCTCATCCTCGCGATCGCGCTCGGGCTCACCGGGATCATCGTCACGCACAAGGTGGTGGGCCCGGCCTACAAGCTGAAGCTGCTCTTGGGCGACGTGGCCGCCGGCAGCTTGAACGTGCGAGGCGGCCTCCGAAAGGGCGACGAGCTGCAGGACGTCGGGGACGCGTTCAAGAACATGGTCAGCGCGCTGAAGACGCGCCGCGAGGAGGAGCTCGAAGATCTCGACGGCGCGATCGAGAAGGCGCGCGGTGCGGGCCTCGAGGGAGAGGCGCTCGACGCGCTCGTCTCGCTGCGCGATCGCCTCCAGCGCACGCTCGAGGGCTGAGGCGCTAGAACGCGCCCTCGACGTACTCGATCGCGCCCTCCGGGCGATCGAAGACCACGCCGGCCGCATCGAAGCGAACCGCTACTCCTCGGAGCCCTCGCTCGTGCAGCCAGCGCCGCGCGGCCTCGCGAATCCTCGCTGTCTTCGCACGATCGAAGGTCTCGAGCGGGGCGATGAAGCCGGCTCGCGATCGCGCTCGCACCTCGCAGAACACCACGAGCGCGCCGCGGGTCGCGATGATGTCGAGCTCCTTCGCGCCGACCCGCACGTTGCGGCCGGCGATCGCGAAGCCGCGCGCGATCAGGAGATCGCACACCAACGACTCGGCGCGTGCGCCGAGCTCCCTTCGAGCCCTCTGCGTCGATGACATGCCGCCCTCATCGGGCGGGCCCGCGACACGTTGCGTCCGTCCCCCGCCACGCGAGCGCCCCGCGGGGCGAGGCCTCGCGGGGCGTCCGTGTCGCGCGGGTCGAGCTCAGGAGGCGGTCGGGCAATCGTCGAACACGTTGACGTCGAGCTCGCGGTCGTCCCCGTCGAAGCGGCAGGGCACGCAGTAGCCGCCGACCACGCCGGGGCCGCCCGTCGTGACCAGATCGTCCTGGCACGTGAAGCCCTGGCCGGAGTTGCAGAGGGGCGTGTTCGACTGGCCGCCGGCGGGCACGCTGCTGCGGCAGCTACAGAAGATCTGGTCCTCGACCTCTTCCGGGAGAGCGCAGCCGTCTCCGGTGCAGCCAGCGGCGGGGTTTCCCTCGAGCTTGTAGACCATGCACGCGCGGGTGCGGCACTGGACCGAGCTCGTCTCGATGTAGACCTCGAGATCGTCGTACCCGCCGACCGGGATCGACTCCGGGACGCACGGATCGCCGATGGGGGACGCCGTGCACCCGAACATCGCCGCGGCAACGAAGAAGGGGGCGCCGGCTCGAACAAGGCGGCTCACGGAACCATGCATGCTGCGCTTCTCCCTGAAAAACGGACCCAAACAGATCGTTGGGTGTGGTTCGTAGTCGATCGTGAGTTTCTCGGCGGGACTGCGAACGGCGGCAACAGTACGTGCGTGCGGGCGAGAGTGTCAAGCCGCTCTCGCGCATGCGAGGCGCTCGGCGCTGCCATCCCTCGCAGCTCCCTTCGCCCCCCCTGACTGAACCCCCTTGACAATGCGGCGCGCGCTTCTCTATGATGGCCCCCCATCAGGTTCTAAGGCTACGATATTGTTCGTGAATTTCGAATCGAGCCCCCTCCGCGACGAGGAATCCGATCAGAAGAGCTCGGGTCGCGGGGAACCTGCCGGGTGCGCCGACGAACGCACCGATGAGCGAAGCGAATCGTCGGCGAGCTCAGTGGACATCGAAACAGCGGCGATCCGGAAATGCGGGATCACAAACCGAACAGGGGACGAGCCCATGAGGCATGAGCGGCTGGTCGTTATCGTGCTCGCTGCGACGATCCTCGGCGTCGCGCCTTCCGCGCGCGCGCAGGATATGGTCTTCACGGTAGAGGAAACCGGTCAGCCGCCGGCGCCCGCAGCCGAGGGGCCCCCCTCGGAGGCGCTCGCCAACGCGCTGCGCCTCTATCAGCAGGAGCACTACCTCGAGGCCTCGGTGCAGTTCCAGCGGGTCGTCGAGGGGGAGACCCAGGACGCGCCGGCGAACGTGCAGAAGGCCCAGTTCTTCCTGGGCAAGGCCCTGTACCACCTGCGCTTCTACCAGTCGGCCCTCGCGATCTTCGACGAGATCACCCAGCAGGGCCAGGCGCACAACTACTTCGGCCAGACCCTCCAGTGGCTGGCGCAGCTCGCCACCCAGCTCCCCGAGCCGGCGGGCATCATCGAGAAGGTCGGCCGCTACGGCGTCGACCAGCTCGACCAGTTCAACACGCCGGAGAGCGCGGACCTGTACAACCACCTCATCTATCTGATGGGTCGGTACAAGTACCAGCAGCTCGAGTTCGACGAGGCGGTCTCGCTCTTCCAGCGCGTGGATCGTCAGAGCGATCACTACGTGTACGCGCGCTTCTTCGAGGGCATCGCGCACGTCCGCCTGCGCCGCGCGCAGCCGGCCATCCAGTCGTTCCGCTCGATCATCGAGGCGATCGACCAGGGCGTGACGGGCATCGAGGACGTCGGCCGCATGCGCGATCTGGCTTGGCTCTCGCTGGCGCGCGTCTACTACACCGCGTCGAATCGCACCGACGCGGAGACCGGCGATCGCCAGATCGACGGTCGCCTCCTCGGCAACGCCGTCGAGGCGTGGAATCGCATCGGGACCGGCAGCGAGTACTGGCTCGACGCGCTCTTCGAAGAGTCGTGGGCGTTCTTCCTCGCGGACGAGTACTCCCGCGCGCTCGGCAACATCCACACCCTCTACTCGCCGTACTTCGACGACGCCTACTATCCCGAGGCGCTGGTGCTCAAGGCGGTCGTGTTCTTCTCGGCGTGCCAGATCCCGAACGCCGAGGCGATGATCGCGCTCTTCCACGAGCGCTACGATCCGGTCAACACGGAGCTGCAGGGCGCGCTCGCGCAGTTCCAGGACAACCAGGCGTTCTTCGACTTCCTCCAGCGGGTGCGCTCCGGAGAGGCCAACCTGTCGCCTCGGATCCGCGCGATCGTCGCCTCCTCGCTCAGCGATCGCACGCTCCTCCGGCACCTGGAGTACGTGCGGCTGCTGGAGGCCGAGGAGGCGCGGCTCAACCAGGCGCCCGACGAGTTCCGGAACAGCAGCCTCGGCAGCCGCATCCTCCAGGACATCTTCGTGGCGAAGTCCTTCGCGATTGATCAGACCGGCGATCTCGCGCGCGGCCGCTACAGCCGCCTGATCGACGAGCTGAACGAGCTGATGACCCAGGTCGACACGGTCGAGCTCGAGATCGCCACCTACACCCGCGGGCAGCTCTCGCAGGAGATGCGGGAGCAGCAGACGCAGGTTCAGCGCGCGCGCGGCCTCAACGTCGAGGTCGACGAGGAGCACCAGGTCTGGCCGTTCGACGGTGAGTACTGGCGCGACGAGCTCGGCTTCTACCGCCAGCAGGTCACGTCGCAGTGTGGTCGCTAGCGCAGTGTGGCGGGTAGCGGGTCGATAAGCAGAGCCATTGTTCGATGAGAGTGGTCTTCCTTCGCTGACAATCACGGACCAGGGGCTCCGCCCAAGCGCGGAGCTCGGCAAGAAGGGTGAGCAGCATGCGTCGCAACCGTCTGGCCCTCCTCGTGGCGGCCTCCGCACTCGCGACCTCCGCACTGGCGGTGGGGCTCCCGCTCGCGGTCGGAGCGCAGCAGAGCGAGTCGGGGACTCCCGCCGCCACGGAAACCCAGCCTCTGCCGGAGTCGATCCCCCGCGCTGCGGCCGGGGTCTGCATCCGACCGGAGGCCCGGCAGAACGTGGAGCGGTGCCCTGAGGGCGCGCCTCCGCCGGAGCGCCGCGCGGGCGCGCGGCCGGTCACGCCGGGCGCCAACGTGGCGTCGCACTTCAGCGAGACGAAGCGGCTCGCCCAGGAGTCGGAGGACGGGATCACCGGCCCGAGCGTCGAGCTCGATCCCGCGGCCCGTCGGAACCGCGAGCGGCTCGAGTCGCGCGCGCAGGGGCTGCTCGAGCGCGAGGTCCAGGTCCTCGAGCGCCTGGTCAGCCGCATGCGTGAGGGTGATCCCCGCGGCGCCGACTACCTCCTCCGCCTGGCCGAGACCTACTTCGAGCTGCAGACCTTCTACAACACCCAGGCCCGCGGCCTGGACAACCCGATCTTCGAGGCGCGGCAGGCCAAGAACGCGGGCCGGGTGCAGCAGCTCCGCCAGCAGCAGCAGCAGGCCGAGCAGGGCCTCACTCGCTACCGCCAGGAGGCGATCCGCACCTACGCGCGCCTCGTCCGCGACTACCCCAACTACCGGCGGATGGACGAGGTGCTCTTCTCACTGGCCTTCGGCCTCGAGGAGATGCGGCAGTTCGATCGCGCGCGGCAGGTCTACCACCGGCTGATCAAGGGGCACCCGCAGAGCCGCTTCATCCCGCACGCGTACCTGTCGTTCGGCGAGTTCTACTTCGGCGACGGCGACATGCGCGCGGCCCAGCAGTTCTACAGCAAGGTCACGGAGATCCCCGCCGACCGGAACCCGGTGTACGGGTACGCGCTCTACAAGCAGGCGTGGGCGCTCTACAACCTCGAGGACTTCCGCGGCGCGCTCACCCAGTTCGTGCGGGTGGTCGAGTTCGCGACTCAGAACCCTGAGGCCCGCGACGCCGCGAACCTCGGCCGGCAGGCGAGGCGCGAGCTCGTGCTCCCGTACTCGCGCGTCGGGCGGCCGAACCAAGCGCTCGAGTTCTTCCGGCGCTACGCGGCCGACGAAGACCAAGCGCTCGAGATGCTCGAGAACCTGGCCGAGCTCTACTTCGACACCGGCAGCTGGCCGCAGACGATCGAGGTCTATCACCGCTTGATCGCCGAGCGGCCACAGGGTGACCGAGTCTGTTACTACCAGTCTCGCGTCACGAACGCGATCATCTCCTCGCGCCCGAAGGACGACCAGGTGCGCGAGGTGCGGCGGCTCGTCGACCTCTACGGCAGCTTCACCGAAGCTCAGCATCCGCCGGAGGCCATGACCGAGTGCAAGCAGGCGACAGCCGGCGTGCTCGTCTACCTCGCCACCGCGTGGCACCGCGAGGCTATCGGCACCGACGACCAGCCCGGGACGAACAACCGCGACACCATGCGTGGGTCGGCCACCCTCTACCGCCTGGTGCTCGATCGGTTCCCGGACATGGAGCAGCTCCAGTTCCCGGAGATCGATCGGCGGGACTGGCCGACGCAGTACCGGATCTCGTACTTCTACGCTGAGCTGCTCTGGCGCATGGAGGACTGGGGCACCTGCGGCCCGGCGTTCGACCGGGTCGTGGAGCTGAACCCACAGGGCGAGTTCACACAGGACGCCGCCTATGCCGCGGTGCTCTGTTACAACAGCCTCTACCAGCAGGAGTACCAGTCGCGCGAGCGGCAGACGCGTGAGGGCGGAGACGAACGCGGGAGCAGACGTCGGCGCGGCCGAAGGCAAGAGGCCGAGGCGCCTGCGAGCACCGTGGCGGCGCTGGCCCCCCGCGAGCTGACCGAGACCGAGAACGGCATGCTCAACGCGTTCTCGCGCTTCGTCTGCTACGTCTCGGACAGCGAGGAGCTGCCGACGATCAAGTATCGGCGCGCCCGCATCTTCTACGAATCGAACCGCTACGAGGAGGCCGCCGTCCTCTTCCGCGACATCGCCTGGAACCATCGGGACAGCGAGCTCGCGGAGTACGCAGCGAACCTCTACCTCGACTCCCTGAACATCCTCGGCGCCCAGTGGCAGCGCACCCAGTGCATCACGGACATCAGCGAGGGGATCGAGCCGCTCTCCGGGTTCTACTGTGCGAGCCAAGAGCAGCGGGACGCGCACCCTGACCTCTGCGGTGTCCTCTCGCAGCTGCGCTGCGACACGCTCCGGCTCAGCGCTGAGGCGGCGCAGCGGGAGCGGCGCTTCCGCGACGCGGCCACCATCCTCGTCGGGATCGCGCGTGACAACCGTGAGTGCGGCCGGCTGGACGAGGTCCTCTACAACGCGGCGCTGAACTACGAGGCGGCGCGCCTGCTCGGCCGTGCCATCCGTGTGCGCACGATCCTCATCCAGAACTTCCCGACGAGCCAGCTCTCGCGCCGCGCCATCTATCTCGTGGGCGCGAACTACCACGCGCTGGCGATCTACAACCAAGCGGCGGAGTGGTACGAGCGCTTCGCGCGGGAGTTCCCCGGCGAGGACGGGAGCGAGTGCACCGAGCAGCAACGCAGCTCGAACACCTGCCCGGTCGCGCACGAGGCTCTGCAGAACGCGGTGTTCTTCCGGCTCGGCCTCGGCCAGCAGCAGGAGGCGCTCGACGACGCTCGGATGTTCGAGCGGAACTACAACCGCCGGATGCCGCGGGAGACGTCGCAGGTCATCTTCTCGCTCGGCTCGATCTACGAGCGGGCGAACGACTGGAACCAGGTCTTCCGCCACTACACCAGCTGGCTCCGCGAGTACGGCCGGCGGGCGCTTCCCCACGAGGTCATCCGCGCGAACGTTCAGCTCGGCCGCGCCAAGTGGGAGCTCGACGACAAGAACACCGCTCGTCGCTACTTCGAGACGGCCACCCGCGAGTGGCAGCGGAACGCCGGCGAGCGCATCAACGCGCTCGAGGGTGTGAGCGACGAGGATCGCGGGCTCTACCTGGTCCGCGCGAAAGACGCGACCAGCGAGGCGCTCTTCTATCTCGCGGAGACGGAGTACGCGGCCTTCCGCGCCGTCCGCTTCCCGCGGTTCAGCGGCGGCCGCAACCTCGAGCGCGTCCAGCGCTGGGCGGAGAACGACTTCTCCCGGTGGCTGACCGAGAAGCGCGAGGCGCTGGTGCGGGCCGAGGGCGCGTACAACGCCATCGCGCAGCTCGAGATCCCGGAGTGGCAGATCGCGGGCGCCGCGCGCGTCGGTGAGATGTATCGGCGCTTCATGGAAGAGATCCGGGAGGCCCCCATCCCTGAAGAGATCGAGAACGACGACGAGCTCTACGGCATCTACGTCGGTGCTCTCGAGGACGCGGCGCGGCCGCTGCAAGCGCAAGCGATGGACAAGTTCGAGTTCTGCTTGACCACCGCGACGAGGGTTCGTTGGTTCAACGAGTACTCAGCGCAGTGCGAGCGCGAGCTGAACGCCCTCGACGCGGCCCGCTTCCCGATGGCGGCCGAGCTCCGCGGCGAGGCCAGCTACGTGCAGCGCGACCCCGCTCCGCCGGGCGCAGTGAGCCTCGAGGCGCAGCAGGACGAGGGGCTCGGCGCGGCCGAGGCGAACGAAGACAACAGCGTTCCTGAGGGGGGAGGGGCCCAGTGATGGACGCTCGCACCACCCACCCGGAGCATCCGAGGCAGGCCATGCGCACCAATCGCCAGTTCAACCGCGAGGTCGCCAGCGTCGTCGCGTTCTTCTCGGCTCTCCTGCTCGTCGCGTGCGGCGGGTCGGGCGGCCAGCCGGCGACGGCGGCCGATGGCACCGCCATCACCACCGCGGGCGGATCGACCGTCACGGAGGCCGCACACAACCACTGGCGCGAGGCCATCGCGATGTTCCAAGCGCACGAGCGCGAGGCGAACGGGTGGTCGGCCGAGCACTGCCAGGCGACGCTCGCCAAGTTCAACGAGGCCAACGGCGCGCAGGGCGGCAACTTCACGGAGGCCATCTACATGATGGGGGTCGTGAGCGGCCGCTGCGGCAACCTCGACCAGGCGCAGCAGTACTACCAGCAGGCGCTCGCCACGAACGAGCGCTACTGCGGCGCGCTCGTGGGCGTGGGCCTCGGCGACATGCGCGCGGGCCGTACTCAGCCCGCGCGCCAGCGCTTCGAGACCGCGATCCGCCACGATAACCAGTGCACGGCGGCGTACGTGAACCTGGCGATCCTCCAGCGCGAGAACCCGAACGAGGTGCGGGAGGCGCTCAACAACCTCCGCCGCGCGCTCGCCATCGAGTCGGATTACCTCCCGGCCTTCAACCAGATGGCGCTCCTCTACTACAACCAGGCCGCCGACAACCAGCAGATGCTCGACCTCGCGGAGGTCGTCTGCCGGCAGGCGCAGATCATCAACGGCAACTACGCGCCGATCTACAACACCTGGGGCCTCATCAACGTCCGCCAGGGCAATATCATCGCGGCGCTCGCGAAGTTTCAGCGCGCGTTCGCGCTCGATAACAACCTCTTCGAAGCGTACATGAACTTCGGTCAGCTCACCCTGAGCTACCGCGGCTACCAGGACGCCCAGCAAGCCTTCACCCGCGCGAAAGAGCTGAGGCCGCAGGACTACGACGCGGTGGTCGGTCTCGGGGCTGCGCTCCGCGGTCTTGGACAGGTCCCCGAGGCGGAGGCCCAGTACCGAGCGGCGATCGCGCTCGACGCACAGCGGCCCGAGGCGTACTTCAACCTCGGTCTGCTCTACCAGGACTACCAGGGCGGCCAGACGACGCACCTCAACCAGGCGATCGCGTTCTATCGGCAGTTCGTGGAGCGCGCCTCGGGCGAGCGCTACACCGAGACGCGGGAGAACGTGACCCGCACCTGCCGCCGCCGGCCGGACACGCAGCGGCGCTCCGGGCGCAGCCGCCGGCCGGTGAGCGAGTGGGTGGCGGGGTGTACGCCGGGCCGCATCCAACAGATCGAGCGTAACCTCCAGCTCCAAGAGGAGCTGCGTCAGATGCAGCAGCAGATCGAGCAGCAGCAGCAGCAGATGCAGCAGCAGCAGCCCGAGCCGGCTCCGGCGGCCGCCCCGGCCGAGGGCGGTTGACACGGCAGGAGCGAGCCGTTGACCCGGCCGCTCGGGAGCGAGTAGGATTGTCCGCTGTCGCGCGGAAGGCCGCGTGGATGGGGCGCTCGCGACGGGCGCTGCTCGGCCGAGCCTGGATAGGAGACGCCACCATGAAGAAGCTGATCGTCATCGGGATCCTCGGGCTGTCCACGCTCCTCGTCGCGCCTATGGCGTCGGCGCAGGACGCGGGGGGCGACGCCGCGACCACGTACGACTTCGAGGACGATCTGGTCACGGGCGACCTCGTCCGTCCCGATGGCGAGCTGCTCAACGTGCGGCGGCGGGGCCGGCGGGCGTCGCTGATCCGAGTGCGCGAGCACTTCATCCCCGAAATGTTGAAGTCCGTGGAGAACCTCTGACCTCTACGGTTGTCAAGGCATACGCTCCCGCGGCGTCGGTGGACGGCGCAGCGAATTAATGAAGCGCAGGGTCGGGCGAGGCGTGGTCGAGGACGGCCCGCCCCGGTCGATGGCGCGATGTGAGCAGGTGGAGGCGAAGGTGACGCAGGGTAACGTGAAGGTCCCCATTACCTTCCAGATCTACAAGGGCGACGAGCTCCTCCGGACGGAGACGCTCGCGCAGGACATCATCAAGGTCGGCAAGCTGCCGTCGAGCCATCTGCGCATCGAGGACGACAACGTCTCCCGCATGCACGCCGTGATCGAGATCACCTCCCCGGAGGAGATCTTCATCATCGACCTCGGCTCGGCGGCCGGGACGATCGTGAACGGCAAGAAGGTCAACAAGACCCAGCTCCAGAACGGGGATGAGGTCCTGCTCGGCGAGACCCGCGTCGTGGTCGAGATCAGCGCGGGATCGACGGTCGCAGCCGCGGATCCGTCCGAGGCCGCCGCCGCCGAGGCGGCGCCGGAGCCGAGCCCGTTCGCAGCACCGGCGGGCGCACCCCCACCG
>JAEZBP010000528.1 GCA_023427125.1 Pseudomonadota bacterium
CCGGGATGTTCGTGCGCGCCCGCATCGCGCTCGGCGTCCTCGACGACGTCGTCCGTGTGCCGCGGGCGGCGGTCTTCGAGGTGCTCGGCCGGGCGCGCGTGGCGCTCGTCGTCGACGGACGCGTCGAGCCGCGCGACGTCGAGCTCGTCGGCGAGGAGGAGGGCGCGGCGATCGTGCGCGGCGTCGGCGCGACGCACGAGGTCGTCGTGCGCAGCCCGGGCCTGCTCGCGCCGGGCACCGAGGTCGCGTCGGCGCCGGCCGGAGATCGCGCGGCGGCGGTCGAAGAGGCCCGAGAGGGCGGCGGGGCGTGACGCTCTCCGAGCTCTGCGTCCGCCGGCCGGTCTTCGCGACGATGATCACGAGCGCGTGCGTCGCGATCGGCGCGCTCTCGTTCGGCGATCTCGGCGTCGATCAATACCCCGACGTCGAGATCCCGGTCGCGACGGTGACGACGCTCCTGCCCGGCGCGAGCCCCGAGGTCGTCGAGACGCAGGTCACGCAGATCATTGAGGACGCCGTCTCGACGGCGGAGGGCATCGACGAGCTCAGCTCGACCTCGCTCGAGGGCGTCTCGCGGGTCCGCGTGAACTTCGTGCTCGATCGCGATCGCGACCAGGCGGTGCAGGACATCCGCGACAAGGTCCAGACCGTCATCGGCGAGCTGCCCGAGGGCGTGGATCCGCCGATCGTCACGCGCTTCGACGTCACCGCGTTCCCGGTGCTGACGCTCGTCGTCTCGAGCGAGCGCGCGCTCCGCGAGACGACGGAGATCGCGCAGGAGTCGATCGCCGAGGGCCTCTCCGGGGTCTCGGGGGTCGCGCAGATCAGCGTGCAGGGCGGGCGGCGGCGCGCGTTCAACGTCGCGATCGACGCCGACGCGCTCGCGCGGCATGGCGTCTCGCCCGGTGAGGTCGAGCAGGCGATCAGGACGCAGAACGTCGAGCTCCCGGGCGGGCGCATCGGCGACGCTCAGCGGGAAGAGGGCGTGCGCGTGCTGGCGCAGGTGCGCAACGCGACCGAGCTCGCGAACATCGTCATTCGCGAGCGCCCCGGGACGACGCCGCTGCGCCTGAGCGAGCTGGCGGCGGTGGAGGACTCGGAGGCGGAGCCGCGCTCGCTCTCGCGCCTCGACGGCGAGAGCGCGGTGGTGCTCACCGTGCAGAAGCAGGCGGGCACCAACACGGTCGAGGTGGTCGACGCGGTGCTCGCGCGGCTCGAGACGATCCGCGAGGCCGTCCCGAGCGACGTGCGCATCGAGGTCGTGCGCGATCAATCGGTCTTCGTCCGCAAGTCGATCGAGGAGGTGGAGATCCACCTCGTGCTCGGCGCGATCCTCGCGTCGCTCGCGGTGCTGCTCTTCATGGGCTCGTTCCGCTCGACGCTGATCGCGGCCGTCTCGATCCCCGCGTCGATCGTCACGACCTTCGCGATCCTGCGGGCGCTCGACTACACGTTGAACAACTTCACGCTGCTCGCGCTGACGCTCAGCGTGGGCATCGTCATCGACGACGCGATCGTCGTGCTCGAGAACGTCCACCGGCACGTCGAGGAGGGCAAGAGCCCGTTCCGCGCCGCGATCGACGGCACCAAGGAGATCACCCTCGCCGTCATGGCGACGACGCTCTCGCTCGTCATCATCTTCCTGCCGACGGCGTTCATGGACGGCCGGGTCGGCCGCTTCTGGAAGAGCTTCGGGATCACGACCGCGTTCGCGATCGGCGTCTCGCTCTTCGTCGCGCTGACGCTCACGCCGATGCTCTGCTCGCGCTGGCTCAAGCCGCACGCGCCCGGCCATCGGAAGAACGCGGCGCTGCGCGCCATCGACGCGCTCAACGGCTGGCTCGAGGAGCTCTACGGCAAGCTCGTGGCGTGGTCGCTGCGCTTCCGGTGGCTCGTCGTGCTCATCGCCGTCGGCACGATCGCGTCGATCTGGCCGCTGATCGGCGCGGTGGGCAAGGACTTCATCCCGCGCGACGACACGAGCGACTTCGCGGTGTCGCTCACCATGCCGGAGGGCTCGACGCTCGGCGCGGCGGAGGCGCTCGCCGTCGAGGTGGAAGAAAAGATCCGCGAGGTGCGCGGCGTCGAGCGCATCCTGACGTCGATCGGCAGCCAGGGCGGCGGCGATGACGTCACGGCGGTGCAGCTCTACGTGACGATCACCGATCTCGCCGAGCGCGACTGGCCGCTGACCGCCGCGGTCGCCGAGGCGCGGCGGGCGCTGCGGCCCTACGCCGATCTGCGGCCCACCGTGTCGATGACGAGCGGCATGAGCGGGCGCGCGCGCGGGAGCGAGCTCGAGTTCTCGGTCCGCGGCCCCGACCTCGGCGAGCTCGATCGCATCACGCAGGACATCATGGCGCGGATGCGCGAGACGCCCGGCTTCATCGAGGTCGACTCGCTGGCCGCGGTGCGCAAGCCCGAGCTGCGCGTCCTGATCGACCGTGATCGCGCGGCCGACCTCGGGGTGCGCGCCAACGAGGTCGCGAGCGCGCTGCGCACGCTGACCGGCGGCGCGCCGGTCTCGACCATCCGCGACGGCGACGAGCAGTACGATGTGTGGATCCGGCTCGAGGACGAGGATCGGAGGACCGCCTCGCAGCTCGCGTCGATCCCGATCCGCGGGGCGAGCGGCACGCTGCGGCTCGACGCGATCGCGAGCTTCGATCGAGACCGCGGCCCGGCGCAGATCGAGCGCCTCAACCGCACCCGTCAGGTCGAGATCGGCTCGAACCTGGCCGACGGCGTGCCGCTCGGGACGGCGGTCGATCGCGTCGAGGCGATCACCTCCGCGATGGAGCTGCCGGCCGGCTACTCGATCCGTTTCGGCGGCCGCGCGCGCACGCTGGACGAGACGCTGACCAACTTCCTCACCGCGCTGCTGCTCTCGTTCCTCTTCATGTACATGGTGCTCGCGGCGCAGTTCGAGAGCTTCATCCATCCCGTCACGATCATGCTCGCGCTCCCGCTCGCGTTCCCCTTCGCGATCCTCTCGCTCTTGATCCTGAACGACACGCTCAACATCTACTCGGCCTTCGGCACGTTCATGCTCTTCGGGATCGTGAAGAAGAACGGCATCCTCCAGGTCGACTACACCAACCAGCTCCGCGACCGGGGCGTGCCGCTGCGCGACGCGATCATCCAGGCCAACAAGCGGCGCCTGCGGCCGATCCTGATGACGACGCTCACGCTGATCGCCGGGATGATCCCGATCGCGCTCGGCGAGGGCCCCGGCTCGGCGACCCGCGCCTCGATGGCCCGCGTCATCATCGGCGGCCAGGCCCTCTCGCTCCTCATCACGCTCCTGATCGTCCCGGTCGCCTACTCGCTCTTCGAGGAGCTCCGCCAGTGGGCGGCGCGGCGCAAGAGCGCGCCCGAGGCCCTCGAGCCCGAGGCGAGCGCCGCCGAGGAGTGATCCCCGCTCAGCGCGGCTTGCAGCACTTCTTGTAGCGGCGGCCGCTGCCGCAGGGGCATGGCTCGGCCGGCGCCGGCGGCTGCTCGCCCTCCGCCGGACGCCACCGGTGCGGCGAGCGCTCGCGCGCGTCGCGCGAGGGCGCGCCCACTGCGAGCGCGGACGCGCGGTTCTTGGCCTCGGTGTAGCGCTCGATGGCCTGCTCGTCCGAGACGTCGACGCCGGCACGCTCCATCTCCGCGAACAAGCCCTTGGCGAGGCCGAAGGCGCTCGGATCACGCATTCGCTTTCGGAAGGTCGCAGCGGCCCGGACGATGAGCTTCCGCAGCGTCGCTGCTCCCCCGGCGTCGAGGTGGCCCGCCTCGGCGAGCCAGCCAACGAGCAGCTCGAGCGCGGCCTGCGTCCGCTCGATCGCGCCTTCGTCGAGCGCCACCTTGCGAGGCGCGTAGCGCGTGAGGAAGCCCTCGAGGATGGTGGCCTCGTACCACCGATGCTCGGGGTGCGCGTCGTGCACGTAGTCGGCGATGGACGTGACGAGGTCGGAGGCCAGCGCGATGTCGTCGAGTGGGGAGCCGCACGTGAGCGCCCAGTCGCAGAACGCCTCGCGCGCGACCCGGACGCTCTCGTAGGGGTCCAGCTCGTTCTCCTCGTCTTCGTCCCACTCCGCCTCGTCGTCGTACGGGTCGTCATCCCCTCCGTCATCGCCAAGCTCAGCGTCGTCGTCTTCCTCGTCGTCTGCCTCGTCGTCCTCTGCGTCCCCGCTCTCGTGGTGCCCTTCGTCGCTCTCCTGCGCTTGCGCCGCGGGCCAAGGGGCGCTCGCGTCGGAGGCCGTCAGCCGCACATGGACATCCCCCTCGTCGAGCGCGATCACGCTCTCCCAGCTCTCGGGGCCGACCGACTCGCCGCGCTCGTGGCGCCGGCCGAGCTCGCGGATCGCGCTCAGGTGCTCCACGAACGCCGCGCACGTCGCGATGGCCCGCAGCGTCTCGGCGGGCGCCAGCGGATGCACCGACCCGTCGAGCTCGGCGCGCGCCAGGATCGGCACCTCGCCGCTCGAGGCGAGCGGCCAGTCGTAGGCGCAGCGCTCGCGCAGGTAGTCCCAGGGCACGTCGATGCGCTGGTCGAGCGAGAGGCTGGTGAACGCCGCTCCTTCGTCGAGCACGGGGGCGTCGAGGAGGTCGACCGACTCGGTCACCGTATCCAAGAGCACCCAGGCCGTGCCGCTCACCGGCCCCGAGACGTCGGCGCGCAGCATGCAGTTGGGCGGGAGGCAGTCCCAGGTGTCTGCGGCCTCGAGGGTGCGCATGGCCTCGAACATCCGTGCGATCGCCGACGCGGAGATCTCGCCACCCTGCAGGTAACCCTCGGCCGAGGGCCTGCGTTCGATGTTCCTCCGAGTCGTCTCGCGGCGCGCGCGCTCGTAGGCGTTCGCTGTAACGAACGTGCCCGCGAAGCGCACTTCCGCGCGGCGTCGCTGGAGGCGCGCCACGAGCTTTCGGTCGGCGAGGATGGCCCGCCAGAGCGCCCGCCCCGATGCCGAGGCTTTGAGGGGCTTCGGCCGGCCCAGCACGACCTCCAGCTCCTCCTCGACCTCTCCGCCCATGCGGCGCAGCCAGAGCGTTGTCGCGAGGCAGGGGCACGTCGGGTCCGGGCAGTACGCGTCGAGGATGAACCACGATCGCCCGCCGTGGGTCACGTAGGGCGTGAAGTCGGGGAAGAGCTCTCCGTGGTAGAGCCGCGCGCCAGGCTTCCAGTCGGGGAGAGGCCGTGTTCGAAGCGTCGAGTCGGCCTTCGCGCGGTGCCGCTCGAAGCGCGCTCGCAGCGGGTCCGCGTGGTCGGCGATCCACGCCTCGATCGTCGAGGCGTCCGCGACGCGCGCGAGCGCCTCGGAGGCCTCGCCGCCATGGGTCGAGAGCGCGCCGGTCGCGACGTTCCAGAGCACCACGGCCGCGCGCGAGTCGTCGAGCTCGTACCCACGCGCGACCTCGACGGCGGGGATGACCCTCAAGTGCAGGTTCGTCGAGGAGCACCCTTGGCCGGCGCATGTGAACGTCTCGATGAGGACGACCCGTCCGTCGGCGCCGACGACCGGAAACGGGTGACCTGGGTCGAGCTTCAAGACCTCGTTCATCCGGCGCGTATACGACGCCCGCAGATGTCCTCCAAGCCGGCGCGTGCCGACCGATGCGCCGGGAGACGAACGGCGAGCCGACAGGGGGTGATGGTGAGGCGCGGGCGGCCGCTCGCGTCGAGCTCGATGCACCCGGCGAGGGTCGCGCCGATCTGCTCTTCCATCGCGCGGGTCGCGTCGGTCTCGGGTGCCTGCGGCACGAGCTCGCCGAGGAGCGCGAAGGCGCCGGCCGTCTCGAGATCCGTCACAGGTACCTCGCGGCCTCGCGCAGCGTGAGGCCCGTCGGGCGGTGCTCTTCGATCCACGCGCGCACCAGCGCCGGCCGCTTCTTGCTCGTCTCGCGGAGCACCCAGCCGATCGCCTTGCGGATGAAGAATTCCTTGTCGCCGAGCATCGCCGCTGCGTAGCGGCTGAAGCGCTCGAAGTCGCCACCGCCCGCGCGCAGCGGGAGCAGCAGCGTGAGCATCGCGGCGCGGCGGACCCAGAAGTCCGGATCGCGCGCCCAACGATCGAGCACCTGGCCCAGCGAGGGATGCGCGACGAACAGCGGGCCCATCACCTGCGGCGTGAGCACGTCGACGAGGGCCCACGTCTTGGCCTCGCGGAGGAGCCGCTCGATCAGCGCCGCGTCCTCCTCGGCCAGGAGCCGACCGTACGACACGAGCAGCTCGCAAGCGGCGACGCGCAGCTCGTGCACGCGCCGGCCCCAGAGCCACGCGACGTCCGCGAGCAGCTCCTCGCGCGTCATGTCGCGATGCGCGCGCGCGTACGCCTTCACCAGCTTTCGGATCGCTGGCACCGGCACGCCGTAGTGCTCGAGCTCGCTCTTGAGGTACGCCTTCTCGTGCGTGGCGCGATCGGCGCTGCCGGCCCGCCTCAGCTCCGCGTCGAGCGCCTTCATCGGGCCTCCGCGGTCATCGGTGACATGCGTCGATCTTGGCGAGCATGGTGTTAGATCAGAAGCATGTGCCTCATCTGTGTCGAGTACGCCAAGGGCAAGCTGACCACGAAAGAAGCGCGCCGCGCCCTCGGTGAGATGGTCACGGGGCTCGATCGCGCGCACGTCGCCGAGCTGGAGAAGACGCTCGCCGACGCCGATGCCCGAGCGGCCGCCGCTCAGCACGACGACGACGGCTGACCGGGTCCCGAGCCGCGATCGGAGCTCAGAGACGAACCGGGTAGCTCAGGGCGAAGTGCGAGCGCTGGAAGGCCGAGACCTGGGCTCGCCGGGCGGCCCGCGCGATGCACGAGCGCTCTCTGTGCGTGAGGTGCGCGGACTGGCTCTGCACGAGGACGGCGCTCGCGCGGCCGCTCGAGACGAACTCGAGGCGCAGCACGACCACCCCGCTGGCGTCGTCCCCGACGCACGCGCGGACGCTCGGCAGCACGCGCTCGATGGCGCGGCTGGTCTCTTCGGGGCTCGGGGTCTCCACGCTCGGGGCGGGGCTCTCGCTCGGCGCGATCGTGGCGAGCGGATCGCCCGGCTCTCCTCCGGAGAGGACGTCATCGAGCGCTCTCATCGCGTCGCTGTTGGGCGCGGGCGGCGGCTCCGCGAGCGTCGCGGCCGAGGCGAGCTCGATCAGCGGGCGCTCCTCGGGGAGGGCGCCAGGCGTGGGCGCGCTCACCGCCGGGCTCTCGGGCGGGGCGGCGCTCGCGAGCTCGGCCGCTGGCGAGCTC
>JAEZBP010000531.1 GCA_023427125.1 Pseudomonadota bacterium
AGCTCCGCCTGCGCGGTGGCCACGCTCGCCGTCGCGAGGCTCAGCGCGGCGACGGCGGCGATCTGCAGCGCTCTCTTGCTGGCGCACGCGCTCGCGCGCGCGGCCGAGCACCGCGGCCATTCCGTCCGGTTCACGCTGACGGTCCCCGGCGTCCCGTGAGCGGCGTGAGGCGGTGCCCGGCGTTCCCCGAGCGCCCTGATTCTGCTCGAGCCGGGCTCAAGCGCCCTCACCGCGAGCGGAGGTAGGTCGCGAGGTCTGCGTGCTCCGCATCGCTGAGCCCCTCGGCGTGCATTCGCACCGCGTCCGGGAGCGTCGCCGCGCGGCCGTCGTGCAGGTAGGGCGCGCGGTAGGCGAGCTCGTGGAGCGCAGGCACCTGGAACGCGCCGCCGGTGCCCACGTCGACCGACTCGTTGTTCGTCCCGAGCGATCCGGAGTGACACGAGCCGCACTCGGCCCGCTCGAAGAGCGCGCGGCCCCGATCGACCGCCGCGTCGTCGCGAGCGACGCCCGGGAGCGCGGGCTGCGCGTCGACCCAGCTCTCGAAGGCTCGGATCTCGTAGCCGAGCGGCATGGAGGTGGCGCCCATCCGTCCGACGAACGTGCCCGCCATCACGCCCTCCCCCGACGGCACGTCGCCCGCCCAGTGGAAGGGCAGCGTGGCGAGGATCCCGCCGCGCATCGTCTGGGTGCGCCGCGCGCCCACGTCGAAGCGCCAGACCCGCCCGTCGTCGCCCCCCTCCGGGTGGCAGGACGCGCAGGTCGCGCCCGTGCCGACCGCCTCGTGGAAGATCGAGTGGCCGATGTTGGCGGCCGAGCCGCCGGAGAGCGGGATCACGTCGCCGCTCGTGACGAACGCGAGGCGGGCGGGCTCACGGTACTGCGCGAGGATGCCCCGGCCCGGGACCCGCGCGAGGGCGATCGTGGCCCCCTCCGGCATCGCGGCGGGCGCCTCCGCCGAGGCGCAGGGGGCGGTCTCGTCCATGGCGTACGCGTTGAACGTGCGGACCCCCGTGAAGGTCCAGTAGGAGTAGTCGTCGACCGGCACGCTCGGCTCGGCGGCCGACGCCGCGTAGATGACCTCGCCCTCGAACTCGACGTCGACCGCGAGGCTCACGCCGTTGCCGAAGCGGGCGGTGTCGGAGAGCGCCGCGGTCTCGACGGTGCCGGTCTCGATCGACGCGATGCTGACCGCCGAGCGCACCACGCCGAGCGTGCAGTCGCCGCCATAGTAGACGCCGCTCGGCACGCCGAGGGTACCGAGCTGCGTCGAGACCGAGTGCTAGTGCACGAGGATCGCCCCCTCGGGGTGCGCGCGCATGCGCCAGGCCACGCTCGGCGACCAGGTGCGAGGCGACCCGAAGGCGCCGCTGACGTCGCTCGTCGGCGGGACCATCCGCGAGACGATGGCGTCGTCCTCGACGACGAGGATCTCGGCGCTGCGGAAGACGCTGACGAGCACGCGCCCGCTCGCCTCATGGACCACCACGTCCCGCAGATCCGGCTCGAGGAAGACGCTGCGCGCCGCGCCGCCGGTCACGGGCAGCCGGGCGAGCGCGCCCTCGGCGCACGCGACCACGAGCTCGCCGTTGGCCGCGTCGAGATCGATGCCGCGCGGCGCCGCGCAGACCTTTCGGCGCTCGAGCACCGCCCCGCTCGCCGGCTCGAGCGTCAGCACCTCGCCCGCCCGCCGGAGGACGACGTGGAAGCGCCCTGCCCCATCCTCGACGGCCCGCCCGGGCTCGTCGTCGGCCGTCAGGTCGAGGCGGTGGATCTCGCGCCGCGCGTCGAGGTCCACCACGTGGATGGCCGCTCGATCCGGATCGGAGGCGATCGCCCAGCGACCGTCCGCGCTGACGTGCAGCGTCCCTCCCGAGACCGGAGGGGGTCCGCCCGGGGGCACGTTCGACTCCCTGGACTCACAGCCGAAGACGAAGAGCAGGAGCAACGGCGCGATCTGGCGCATGCGCATCATGGTGCCTCGGCCAAGCAGCTCGCGTGCCGTTCGAGCGGCCTTTGACAAACATCAACCGGCTCGCGTGAGAACAGCGTAGCGGCCGGGCGAGCTGTGCAGGATGTTGCACGGCCCTGCCCACCTCGTGCCGCTGGGCAACGGCCAGCGTGCCGGCCCTGCACACCCCCGGATCGGGAAGCTCGGATCTTCGACATCCGCTCGAGATGCCGCGCGAGCGCCGAACGGCTCACATGAAAGGCGGCGGCAAAATCACTTGGGTGCAGCTCGACTGCCGCCCACGGGAGAGATCAACCGCAAAGAGCGCAGAGGAGCACGGCGACGCGCCGTCCTCGAGGAACCCGGCCGGCACGGTATCGGCCCTCTTGCGTTCTCTGCGCTCTCTGCGGTGGAGACGACGGCTCGAGACCCGCTCGAGGCTGCCGGACCTGGCGCGGGGTTGCTCGCGAGGGTGCATGGCCACAAGCCTCGGCCGTGACCCTCCTTCGATGGCATGCGGAGTCCGACGTCGCGGTGGAGCGCGCGCTCGATCTGGGGAGGGGCGCCCTCGGCGCGGGCGGGCCCGCGCTGAGCGCGGCGGTGGTGGGGGCCGCGCTCGCCGGCGACGCGCGGGTGATCGGCGCGTACCAGCGGCGCGAGGACGCGCTCGTCACGGACGCGCCGGTGCTCCGACGCGAGACCGGCGGGCCGGCGGTGGTCGCGGGCGAGGGCGTCCTCTACCTGGCGCTCGCGCTCCGCCACGCGAGCGCGCTGATGGCCTGCCCGCGCGATCGGATCCTCAACCGCAACGTGCGCGCGTTCCTCTCGGCGCTGCGCCGCTTCCACGGGGACGCGCACTACTTCGGGCGCGAGTGGATCAGCCTGGACCGGCGCCCCGCCGGCCTCGTCGCGTGGACGAGGCGGCCGAGCGGCGCGGTGCTGCTCGAGGCCTTCTTCGGGGCCGAGCGATCCTACGCCGTGTCCGACGAGGAGCTCGCCCACCCGCCGAGCTCACCACGCATGCTCGGCAAGGCGCCGATCACGCTGCGCGAGGCGCTCTCCCCGCTGCCCTCGGCCCGCGAGCTCGCCTCGGCCCTGGCGGACGCCTGCGCGAGCATGACGCCGCACGAGCTCGAGGAGCGCGCGATCGCGCCCGTGCCGGGAGACGCGAGACCGACGCACCCGCGGATGCGATGGTCGCGCCCGCGCGAGGTGCCGATCGGCCTCGTGCGCGCCGGCCTCGCGACGAGTGCCCGAGGCGTGGTCGAGAGCGCGGCGCTGACCGGCGACTTCTTTCAAGACGCCGACGCCCCCCAGCGGCTCGAGGCCGCGCTCGTCGGCGGCCTCGCGACGCCGGAGCGCCTGCGCGACGCCTTGAACGCGACCTACGGCTCGCACGGCGTGGTGATCGAGGGGCTGCGATCGCTCCAGCCGGTGCTCGACGCCTTCATCGAGGTGTCAGGCGGAGATGAAGATGTGTCAGGCGGAGATGAAGAGACGGCGCCGGCGTGAGCCCCAGGCGCCGGGCGCGCCCTCGAAGCGGCCGGCCAGCGCGTGCCCACAGCGCTTGCAGCGACCGGCGTCGTCGAGCTCGAACGCGCCGAGCGCATACCAGTCGCGCTCGATGACGCGCGCGCCGCAGCCGGCGCAGTAGGTCGACTGCCCCGCCCGATCGTGCACGTTGCCGGTGTAGACGTGCTTGAGCCCCGCGGCGAGCGCCTGCTCGCGCGCCCGCCGCAGCGTCGCGGGCGGCGTCGCGGGCACGTCCTGCATCTTGAAGTCGGGGTGAAAGCCGCTGAAGTGCAGCGGCACGTCGTCCCCGAGCTTGTCCGCCACCCACTCGACCAGCTTGGCGATCTCGGCCTCCGAGTCGTTGTGCCCCGGGATCAAGAGCGTGGTGATCTCGAGCCACACCTTGGACTCGTGCCTCATCCACTCTAGCGTCTCGAGCACCGGCGCCAGATGGGCGAACGTGAGCTTGTGATAGAAGTCTTCGGTGAAGGCCTTCAGATCGATGTTCGCGGCGTCCATCACCCCGAAGAAGTCGGCGCGCGCCTCCCGGGTGACATAGCCGGCGCTGACCGCGACCGACGCGATCCCTCGCTCGCGGCACGCGTGGGCGGCGTCGATGGCGTACTCGGCGAAGATCACCGGATCGTTGTAGGTGAACGCCACGCTCCGGCAGCCGGCCTCGGCGGCGGCCCTCGCGATCGCCTCCGGCGTCGCGACGTCGGCGAGCGTGTCCATCTCGCGGGCCTTCGAGATGTCGTGGTTCTGGCAGAACCTGCAGCCGAGGTTGCACCCCGCGGTGCCGAAGCTGAGCACGCTGCTGCCGGGGAAGAAGTGATTGAGCGGCTTCTTCTCGATGGGGTCGATGCAGAAGCCCGACGCCCGCCCGTAGCTGCTGAGCACGACGCGACCGTCGTGGACCCCGCGGACGAAGCAGAACCCGCGCTGCCCCTCCTTCATGGTGCAGAGCCGCGGGCAGAGATCGCAGCGCACCCGCCCGTCAGGCAGGCGCGTCTGCCAGGAGTCGGGGGCCGGGTGTCCGTGCTGGAGATCGTCGCTCATCGCCGCGCCTGTCGAGCAAGGTAGCGCGCGACTTCTCGCTTTCAATCGCTCAGCGCTTCTTGCGCGGGGGCTTCACCGGAGGCGCGAGGGAGGTGCACACCGCGCGGGTGAGCGTCTCGCGGAGCGCGTCGTCGCCGACCCGCGCCAGCTCGCGCGCGATCTCGCCGGGGATGCGCGCGACCTCCATCGGCGTGATCTTCGGCGCCGGCGGCTTGGGCGGCGCGGGCGGCGGCGGCATCGGCCCGACCTGCACGCGCACGCGCTTGATCGAGGGCACCCGCGCGGACACCGACGCGAGCAGATCGGCCTCGTGGAAGGAGAGCTCCTGCGCCCAGGCCGTCGTGCGGGTGTGCACCACGAGCGTCCCGCGGCGGAGCGCGACGGGGCGGGCGTTCTTCGCGATCCGCTGTGGCACGGTGCGGTCCCACCAGCCGAAGGTCTGAAGGAGCGGTCGATCCTCGGGTCGGCCGGGGTACGCTCCGTCGAGGATGTCCCCGATGGCTCGGGGTACGCTCCTGTGGCGTCTCGCTGCCTTGGCCATGACCGACCTCCTACCTAACCCGCCGCGCTTGTTGGTGCACCCGGACGAGCTGCCCGCCCTCGCGAAGGAGCTGGCGCCGGCGCCGCGGATCGCGCTCGACATCGAGGGGGACGGCTTTCATCGCTACCGCGCACGGCTGTGCACGCTGCAGCTCGGCGCAGGCGACAGCGTCGCGGTGGTGGACACGCTCGCCATCACCGAGCTCGCGCCGCTCGCCGCGCTGCTCGGCGAGGGCGGCCCGGTGAAGGTCGTGCACGACGCCTCCTTCGACGCGCGCATGCTCGCGCGCCGCGGCGTCACGTTGGCGCGGGTCTTCGACACGTCGATCGCCGCGCGCTTTCTGGGCGAGAGCGCCACCGGGCTCGCGTCGCTGCTCGCCCGCCACCTCGGCGTCACGCTGGTGAAGGAGGAGCAGCAGGGGGACTGGGGCGCGCGACCGCTCAGCCCCGAGCAGCTCGACTACCTCGTCGCCGACGTCACGCACCTCTTGCCGCTCGCCTCGCTCCTCGAGGAGCGCCTCGAGGGCTTCGATCTCGTCGAGGAGGTGGAGGAGGAGACGCGCTACATG
>JAEZBP010000562.1 GCA_023427125.1 Pseudomonadota bacterium
CGAGGAGCGCGTCCGCGCGGCAGGGCCAGGCGCCCGCCCGCGCCGGCGTCGGCGCCGGGCTCGCTCCGCAGCCCATCATCGCGACCGCGAGGAGGCCCAGCCCGAGACGACTCGAGGGCCGGGGTGCTTGCACGGGCCGCTCGTCAGCGATTTGAGTAGTTGAACAGCGCACGGTCGTCCTCGGGGACGAGCTCGTTTGGATAGACGAACAGGCACGAGCGCGCCAGTCGCCCCGACCGGATCGGCAGGTCCAGCGCCGCGTAGCAGCCGTTGATCCGAGTCGCTGGCCATCGCGCCGATCGCGGTCCGTGGCGGACAGTGAGCGCTGCCGCGAGAGACGAGACGCCACGCTGCCGCGCGAGAGTCGACCAGGACCCGCCCGGGCGTTGCGAGGCTGTGCCCGAACGGCGAGGCTCCGAGCCGGCGCGACTCGTACTGCGCGTTCCGCGCGATCGTGATCACGCGGATCGGTCCATCGTGATCACCCGGATCGGCGCATCGTGATCGCCCGGATCGGCATCGTGATCACTCGGATCGGCATCGTGATCGCCGGGATCGCCGACGTGATCACGCCGCCCTCCCGGGGCTGATTGGGCCCGAGCCGAGCACCTCGGAAGGATCCCTCGCGAGCCGAGCACCTCGACGGATCCCGCAGGAACGGATCCCGCAGGAGACGGATCGCTGAGCTCGTCCTGCTGCCCGTGCTCGCGGAGCGCCTCCCGGGGGCTCGGCCACGCTCGGGCGTCTCGCGATCGCCGAGAGCACTTCTCGGTAACTCGAAATGTTCCGTTGTGTTTCGCCAGGGGCGTCGTTATCTTCGAGCATTTTCCGACTGGCGGTTCGCATGAGACCCCGCGTCCTCCTGTCTCGCCATCCACTGATCCGCACCACGGACTTCGACGAGGCCGTCATCGCTCAGCAGAGCGTCACCTGCGCCGTCGAGGCGGAGCTGAACGATCGCGCGACGTCGTTCGAGTGGCACGCCAACCGCGCGGTCGTCGGACCGATGGCGCTGACCTCGAGCTGGTACCGAGCCGGCGTGACCGCCCGCGCGGACGCGCCCGACGACATCGTGACGGTGCTCCTCGCGCGCAGAGGTCAAGCAGAGGGCCGACAAGGGGGCGCGTCGGTCGAGGTCGTCCGCGGCCGGACCGGCTTCGTACAGTCGGCTCTTGGACCGGTCGAGATCGCGATGCGATCCGGCATCGAGACGCTGAACATCATGATTCGCCAGTCGAGCCTCTCGGCAGCGCTCGATGCGCTGACGGGCGAGCAGGGTGATGCGCCTCTGCGCTTCGATCCGTCGATGCGCCTAAACACCAGCGTGGGCCGGTCGTGGATGCGCACTCTGAGGTTCGTCATCTCGGAGCTCGAGGCGGAGTCGACGATCCTCCGATCTCCGCTTGTGCTGGCGGGCCTCGGAGATGCGCTGCTCTACGGATTGCTGATCGGCCAACGGCACAGTCGTACCGGCTCCGTCGAAGAACCGGTGCGCGCCGCGTCCACGTTCCACGTGAGGCGGATAGAAGAGTATCTCGAAGCGAACGCCGGTGCGCCCGTCAGGCTGAGCGATCTGGTCGCGCTGGTCGGCGTCAGCGCGAGGAGCATCCAGCAGGGCTTCCGCGCGCATCACGGCTGCTCGCCGATGCAGTTCCTCCGGGCACGCCGTCTCGAGCTCGCGCGAGCCAGGCTGTCCGCGCGGCCGGCCGCGCCGGTGACCGAGGTCGCGCTCGCGTGCGGCTTCACGCACCTCGGAAGGTTCAGCGTCGAGTACCGTCGGCGATTCGGCGAGAGCCCGTCCACGACGCGCTCTCGCTGAGATTCGTCGCCCGGCGGACCCTCGGCGGAGGAACAGGTAGTGACGTCGCAGTGGCGTCCCTCGGGCGAGCGGCTCAACCACAGCTCACGATGCCGAAGCGCCGCGGTCTGAACGGATCACGGTGCGGCCGTGCCGAGGGGAAACATCGGGCTCAGGCAGAAGCTGCCGTGTCTCGTTACCGTGCAGGTCTCACCCTCACGCTCGCAAGGCGCCGTCGAGCAATCGGCGCTGCCCCCGTAGCAGAGCCCATGCGTCGGCAGCCCGAACGGTTGGCACCAGAAATTGGGCCCCGCGCAATCGCCGTGCGTGGTGCAGGAGCGGGTGCAGTAGCCGCGATCCCCTGGGGCGGGGTCCTCCTCCCTCGTGAAGAGGCAGATGCCCTCGTCGAATCCGCCGCACTCGAGACCGTCGAGGACGCCCCCAAGCACACAGGCGGCGGAGCAGACCGAGAAGTCCGGATCGGCCGGGTCACCGAACGAGAGGCAGCCGCCTGCGCAGGTGCTGGCGGCCGGATCGCACGCCGTGCCGATCGGGTCCCCGGCGAGCGGCGGGCCATCGACGCAGGCACCGCTGGTGAAGTCGCAGCGACGTCCCTCGGGGCACTGTGCGTCCACGCTGCAGGTCGGCGCGCAGGTCAACCGCTCGTTGATTTCGACGCAGCTCAGGTCTTCGCGGCCGCGGCATCGGTTGGGATCGAGGTCTTGATCGAGCGAGAAGATGCCCTCGGCGTCCCTGCACGTGGCGAGGCAGAGAGCGTTCGCGCCCGTCGGGTCGGCCACGCAGACCCCCTGCGCGCCGCAGTTGGCGTCGGCGGTGCAGTCCTTCGTGCAATAGCCGCCGATCGGACCTCCCCCGAGCACGGGATGGGTGTCGGTGTCTCGGATGCAGCGTCCGGCCACGTCACAGTCCGAGTCCTGCTCGCACGAAGCGCCGAGCCGCTCGGGGGAGGGGCCGCCGTCCTCGGGGGAGCGGCCGCCGTCTTCGGGGGAGCGGCCGCTGTCCTCGGGCTCGACTCCCGTATCGGCGACCGTCCCGCCGCCATCGGGGCGGTCCGTCGTGGCATCGACGCCGGCAAAGCTGGGGTCGTCACAGCCAGAGAGGACGAGCTGGGCGAGCAGGAGCAGGACGAGAGCGGACGAGCTTCGGAATGACATGCGCGCGAGCATGGCGAGCCGCGCGTGCGCCCGCTATCCACTCTGCGCAGCCGCGTGGTTCATTCTGCAAGCCTGGCCGGTGTCCTTCCCTCTTCCCACGGCGCGAGGTGAACAAGACGTCGTGCGCAAATCGGATAGCGGCGCGCGCGCGTCCTGCGGCTCGGACGCCGACGACTGCTGCGGGCACGCAGCCCCCGCTCTCGATCGGGTGCGGAGTCGGACGGATCCCTCGACGCGACCGCTACGGACGGGGCGATTGACATCGAGGACGCCGCGAACACCGACCTCGAGTCCCTCACCACGGGACGCACCGACGTCGAGGAGACCGAGTAGCGACCCGGAGGAGCTTGTACATGGTC
>JAEZBP010000581.1 GCA_023427125.1 Pseudomonadota bacterium
GAGCTCGATCGCATCGCCGAGAAGGTCGACGCGAGCCCTGCGCGCGAGGAGCCGGCGGCGGCCGTGTACCCCGGCGAGGCGCTCGACGAGCGCGCGGTGTCGGTGGGCCAGCGCGTCTACGTCCCGCGCCTGCGCGCGGAGGTCGACGTCGTGGAGGGGCCGACCCGAGGCCGAGTGCGGGTCGCGGCCGGCCCGGTGAAGCTCTGGGTGAAGGTCGACGAGCTCCGTAGGGTCGGCGCGACGGAGGCGCGGGCCGAGGCGAAGACGGAGACCCGCGAGGCGGTGAAGCTCGAGTCCCCGCCGAACGATCGCAACACGCTCGACGTGCGCGGGATGCGGGTCGACGACGCGCTCGCGATGATGGAGAGCTTCCTCGATCGGATGTTCGGCAGCGCCGAGCCGGTCGCCTACATCCTGCACGGGGTCGGGAGCGGCGCGCTGCGCGACGCGGTCCGCGAGCACCTTGGCTTGGTCGGGCAAGGCTCGGTCGGGCAGGCGACGCGCGACGGACGGGTCGGACAGTACGTCGCTCGGAGTCGCCCCGGCGCGATCGAAGAAGGCGGCGAGCGCATCACCGCGGTCTATCTCCGGTAGTCAGCGTCTCACCGCGTATCGACGGATTGGCTCTACCACTCGGCTCTTGGCGTGACCCACGCTCGGGCGCGGCGAGGGCCATGTTATGGTGGCCCTCGATGTTTCGCTTCTTGTCGCTCTGCGTGGGGTTGGTGCTCGCCGCTTCGACCGTCGCGCGAGCGCAGGAGCGGCCGAGCGCCTCGCTGCTCTCGACCGCGGCGTCTCCGGGGGTCGGCGAGGGTCTCTCGGGCGCGGTCGATCGGCTCTTGCGATCGCGCGTCGACGCGCTCGGCGTCGTGGACGTTCAGGGCAGCGTCGCGCTCGATGTCGGCGAGGTGCAGCTCGCGCTCGGCTGCGTGGGCGAGACCGTCGAGTGCCTCACGCAGGTGGCGCAGCAGGTCGGCGTCTCGGTGCTCATCCTGCCGAACCTCGATCGCGCGGGCGAGGAGGTCGTGCTCAGCCTCGGCCGCTTCGACTCGCGGGACGGCCGGCTGCGCCGGGTGGTTCGCCGTGTCCGAGGCGAGCGGGCGGAGACGGAGATCCTCGACGCGATCGAGGGCGCGCTCCGCGAGCTCTTCGATCTGCCGCTCCCGGAGGAGGATCCGGTCGCTCTCGACCCGATCGAGCCGCCCCGCGTCGTGACCCCGCCGCCCGCGGGCCCCGATCTCGCGCTGCCCGCGATCACGCTCGGCACCGGCGTCGCGGCGCTCGGCGCGGCGATCGTCACGGGCGTCCTCTTCCAGAGCGAGGCCGACGCGTACTCGGTCCGGCCCGGGAGCATGGAGGACGTCGCCGAGCGCGAAGGGCACGCGCGGAGCGCAGACGATCTGGCCCTCGCGACGAACGTGCTCGCCATCACCGGCGGCGTGCTCGCCGTGGCCGGCGCGGTGTGGCTCCTGGTCGAGCTGCTCGGCGCCGGCGGAGGAGAGCAGCGAGCGCGCGTGACGCCGCTCTTCGGGCGCGACGTCGCGGGGATCGTGGTGAGCGGAGGCATGCCGTGAAGAGAGCGCTCCTCGCCAGCTTCCTCTTCATCGCTGCTGGCTGCGGCCTCGATCGCCGCTCCAACGAGGCGTACTGCGAGTCGAAAGAAGACTGCGCGTCCGGCGAGGAGTGCGTGCCCCTCGCCGCGGGCGCCACCGGCGGGCTCTGCGTCGCGGTGCAGCGCGCCGCCGGCGGGATGGACGCTGGGATCGCCGCGGGGATGGACGCCGCGCGTCCGATGGACGCCGGCCATGACGGCGGCAGTGAGACCGCCGACGCCGGCTCCGACGCGGGCGCGGACGCCGGGACCGATGCGTCCTGTGAGCCTTGCTTCGCCGACACCATCCCGGACGGCGGGATGAACGTGGGAGCGTGCACGCCGGGCTGCCTCGTCGCGACGGATGCCGGCGAGGTCTGTGTCGGCGCCGGAGCGCCGTCCTCCGAGACCTGCAACGGCCTCGACGACGACTGCGACGGCGAGACCGACGAGGAGTTCGATCTCACGACCACGTCGAGCTGCGGCGGCTGCGGGCTGTCCTGTGAGACCGGCCTCAACTGCTGCAATCTGGGGCGCGTGGGCGAGCCCGCCAGCTACGAGTGCACCAGCACGACCTCGGACGTGCGCGCCTGCGGAGGCTGCGGCATCCAGTGCAACCTGAACGAGACCTGCTGCAACAGCGACTGCGTCGACGTGATGGAGGACGAGGCCAACTGCGGGGCGTGCAACAACCCGTGCGATGCGGGCCAGACCTGCTGCGGGGGTGTGTGCGTCGATGGCGCGCGCTCCATCAGTCACTGCGGGGCGAGCCCGGCGACGGGCTGCGGCACCGCTTGCCCTCCCTTGGGCGACGGCGGAGACGCGGCCTGCTGCAGCGGAGTGTGCCGAGCACCGGGCGACGCCGCGTGCGGTTGTCCGGGAGGATGCGACGCCGACGAGACGTGCTGCTCGGGCGCGTGCGTCGACGCGGACAGCGATCCCCAGCACTGCGGCGCGTGCGGGGCGAGCTGCGGGGCCAACGAGCGCTGCTGCGGGGGCGTCTGCACGCCGGTCGACGACCTCAACTGCGCAGGCTGCGGCGTGGCCTGCGCCGCGGGATCACGGTGTTGCGACGGAGCGTGCACACCGATCGGCTCGACGAATTGCGAGGCGTGCGGGACCGGTTGCTCGGGCGGGAACATCTGCTGCGACGGGGCCTGCGTCAACACCCAGACCGATGACGACAACTGCGGCGGCTGCGACGTGGAGTGCACGGGCGCCAGCTCGAACTGCTCGAACGGCGTCTGCTGCGCGCCGAACCGCCTCAACTGCGGCTCGGGCTGCATGGCCCCGAACAACACTCACTGCACCGCGTGCAACCAGGGCTGCCCACCGCTCTGCACCTGCACCGCAGGGGGCACCTGCGTCTTCATCATCGGCGGCGGCGCCTGCTGACCAACGAGTAGAAGGGCGCTCGAAGCCTAATCGAAGCGCTCGTAGGGGTCGGGGTCTTGGGGCGCCGCCACCGGGACCGGCGGATCCTCCTGCTGGCGCTCGACGCGCGGGCGGGCGGGCGCGCTCGGCGCTTGGGAGCGGAGCGGGACGGTGTGGACG
>JAEZBP010000689.1 GCA_023427125.1 Pseudomonadota bacterium
GTGCTGGCGACTTATTTCGACCGGGCTCCTTACCGCAGGCGGAGCGCGCCTGCGTGTTTTCGGGTTCCCGAGCTGACCGAGAGATGCAACAGTCGATTCCCTTCTCATGCATCCCGTTCTGGCAGAAGGTTGGTCGAGCCTCACAGGGATCGCCGATGTGATGCGCCGAGGCGCGCTGACCGACGCGATCTTCTTCGACGAGAGGGCGTATCGATCGGAGAACGAGGACGTCGCCGCCAGTGTCGACGCGGGCACGGTGCGGAGCTCCTACGACCACTATGTTCGCTACGGCAAGTGGGAGGGCCGACGCTTTGCGCTCCGCCGGTTCGGGCTCGGCGACGTAACCGCCGCGCGTGCATTCGCGGTCGCGGCCGCGCTCGAGAAGCGCCTGGACGCGCTCGCCTGCACGCTCACTCCCGGCGAGATTGCGCATCGCCTGCGCTCGGTGAGCGGCGAGCGCCTCGCCAAGCCGGTAGGCCCTTGGAAGCGCGAGCTCGATCACGGTCCATGGCGCGCCACCCTCCCGACCACGCCGCGGGGCGGCTGGGTCATGGTGCACGCCCGAATCGCGCCGGTGCGAGCGCCGATCGCGTTTCGCATGCTCGACGCCGCGGGGAGCCCGCTCGGTGTGGCCGCGATGTTCTGCAAGCCTACGCGCAGCGTGCAGCGGATGATGCGGGTGCCGGCGGGCGCGGCGGAGCTCGAGCTCGAGCTGCTCGATCGGCGCCTTCGTACCCAGCCGCTGCGGGTGCGCCTGCGCGCGGTGCCTGACGCGCTCGTCGAGGATCGGATGCTGAGGCGCTTGGTGCACCACGACCCTGCGTGCCTCGGGCGCTCGGCCAGCGAGGTGCGAGAGAGATTTCGTCGCGAGGCGCGGAACGCCGGATGTCCGCTTCGCGAACGGCTGTGGACGGCGTACGAGGGCACCTTTCCTCGGCCGGTGGCCTCGGCGAGCTACGGCGACTGGATCGAGCGCGTGGAAGCGCCGCTCCTCGAGACACTCGACCGCGAGGCGGGGCAGCGCATCGAGGCGCTCGGGAGTCGCCCGCGGATCAGCATCCTCTTGCCGGTGTTCGAAGCGGCGGAGCCCTACCTCCGTCGCTGCCTCGCGTCCGTACAGGAGCAGTCCTATCCCGACTGGGAGCTCTGCGTCGTCGACGACGCGTCGCCGTCGCCGCACGTGCACAGGGTCTTGGAGGAGCACGCCGGCGACCCGCGCGTCCGATGGCATGTTCGGCCGCAGAACGGGCACATCTGCCGAGCGAGCAACGACGCGCTGGCGGCCGCGACCGGCACCTATGTGGCGCTGCTCGATCACGATGACGTGCTCTCGCGCCACGCGCTCCTCTTGGTGGCGGAGGCCCTCCGTAGGCACCCGGAGGCCGACGTCGTCTACAGCGACGAAGACAAGCTCGGAGAGGATGGCCAGCGAGAGCAGCCGCACTTCAAGCCCTCGTTCGATCCCGATCTGCTGCTCGGCCAGAACTACTTGGGCCACCTGCTCGTGGCGCGCACCGAGCGTGTGCGCGCGGTGGGTGGCTTTCGTGAGGGCTTCGAGGGGAGCCAGGACCACGACCTCGCGCTTCGACTCACGGAAGGCGCCTCAGCGCGCAGCGTCGTGCACATCCCGCACGTGCTCTACCACTGGCGGATGAGCGAGCGGTCGACGGCCGCGTCGTCGAGCGCAAAGCCCTACACCGCGGAGGCGGGGATCCGCGCGGTGCGTGAGGCTCTCGAGCGACGGGGTGAGCGCGCCGAGGTCGAGCACGCCGAGGTGCCGCATTGCTATCGGGTCAGCCGCGCGCTGCCGGCGAGGACGCCGAGGGTGAGCGTCATCGTCCCCACCCGGGACGCGGTGCAGCTCCTCTCGACCTGCATCGACACGCTGCTCTCTCGCACCGACTATCCCGACTTCGAGGTCCTCGTCGTGGACAATGGGAGCGTGGAGCCTCGCGCGCTGCGCTACCTCGAGCGCATCGAGACCGACGAGCGCGTCCGGGTGCTCCGCGACCCGCGCCCGTTCAACTTCTCGGCGCTGAACAATCGAGCGGTCGAGCGGGCGTCCGGAGACGTCGTCGTGCTCTTGAACAACGACGTCGAGGTCATCGACTCGCGCTGGCTGCGTGAGCTGGTCGCGAACGCCGTGCGGCCGGAGGTGGGCTGCGTCGGAGCGAAGCTGCTCTACCCCGACGGCACGCTTCAGCACGCCGGCGTGGTGCTCGGTCTGCACGGTCTTGCGGGTCACCCTTACCGCCTGATGAGCGGCAGCTTCGTCGGCTACTACGGTCGGCTCACGGTGACGCACTCGGTCAGCGCGGTGACGGCCGCGTGCCTCGCGATCCGTCGCGAAACTTACCAGCGCGTCGGCGGGCTCGATGAGGAGCTCGCCGTCGCTTTCAACGACGTGGACTTTTGCCTGCGGGTTCAACAAGTCGGCTACCGGAACCTCCTCGCGCCGCGCGCCGTGCTCGTACATCACGAGTCTGCCACTCGCGGACTCGATCAGGCCGGCGCGAAACGACGCCGCTTCGTGGCGGAAGTGGCGCTGATGAAGCAGCGGTGGGGCCGACAGTTGTACGCAGATCCCTGCTACAGTCCGCACCTCAGCCTCGATCATGATGACTACTGCATCCGGATCCCACCCTCCGCTGACGAGCGAAGCGCGTCATCGCCGTAGAGACGGCCGAGGCCTCGTCTTCTGGTACCAGGCGGTGCGTCTCGCGCGAGCCTCGGCGGTGTGCAGCTATCGGATGGGACACTTTGCGGAGAGGCTCAGGGGCGCAGTCACCATGGTGGATCGCCGACCGCCGCTCGCCGCGGTGCGAGGCGCGAAGGCGGTGATCGCGGTTCGCCCCTTCGTCGACGACGCCGCGCACGTCGTGCTCGCAGCTGTGCATCAGCAGGGCGCGATGCGGATCGCCGACTTCGACGACCTCGTCTTCGCCGGCGACCCGGCGGAGTATCCCCTGGTGCTCAATGGATCGATGAGCGAGGCGGCGTGCGCGGCGAGGATGGCGCGTTACCGCGAAGGCCTCGCGAGCTTCGACGCGTTCACGGCGTCGACCGAGCAGTTGCGCGACGAGCTCGCGGCCGTCGTGCCGCATGCGCGCATCGAGTGGGTGCCCAACGGGCTCTCCACCGCGTGGGTGCGGCAAGGTCGAGCCCTGCATCGGCCATGGCGACCTGGTGATCCGCGAGTGATCCGATACTTGTCGGGATCGCCGTCGCACGACCGCGACTTCGCGTCCGTGGTGCCGGTCCTCGCTGAGCTCTTGCGAGCGCGGCCGGACGTCAGCCTCGAGATCGTGGGGCCCGTCGCGGTGGCGCTGGATGGTCTCGACGTCGATCGCGTGCGCTGCGTGCCGCGCGTTCCTTACGTCGATCTGCCCCGGCTGCTCGCGTCGAGCTGGATCACGCTCGCGCCCCTCGCGCCGACCCGCTTCAACGCGTGCAAGTCGGCCATCAAGTTCCTCGAGTCCGCGGCCTTCGAGGCGCCCTGCGTCGCCACGCCGACCGCCGACATGGAGCGCCATCGAGATGGCGGAGCGCTTCTCGCGCGCAACGAGGGGGAGTGGTACCGGGCGATCACGAGCCTGCTCGACGACCAGCAGCGCGTGGCGGCGGGCCGTCGGGCACGAGCGTGGGTCGACCGGCACGGACGAGCGGACGACGGCGCCGCGGCGCTCTCGAGACTGATTGAAGCATGGAAACCCAGCCACAAGACCACTCGACACTGAGCATCGGCCTCGACACCGCACATCCCGTGACGTGTCGGGCCGCGTGGGAGCTCGCGCGCGCGTGGCGAAACGTCGGCGGCCGGCGAGCGCGCCTCGGCGGCTCTGGCGATGGGCCCCACGTGTGGCTCGGCCTCGGCTCCCTGGTCCGCCCGAGCGCGGTCGTGCGGTTCGAGGTTCCCTTCGCTGAAGACGCGGCGGCGCGCGCCGATCAGCTCGCGCTGACGATCGCCGCGTGGGACTCGCTCGGTGGGCCCGAGAGCTGGCGCGTGCTCTCTGCGCCGCTGTCGAACGGCCCTCGAGTAGGCCAGCCGAGCTCCGACCGCCCGTGGGTGCTGGCCATGGGTGGCGAGCGCTACCCGAGACCCGCCGCGGGCGAGCAGCTTCACGTCATCGGTGGTGTTCCGGGGATGGAAGGGAGCGTCTGGTGGCCCCCCTTTTCCCGCGTCGCGGCGCCCCTGCTCGGCCGCGCCGAGTGCGTCCTCGGCGGCGCGAACGCGCTCGCCTACGACGCGGTGCGCGCCGGCGTCGCCGTGCGGACCGACGGAGGCGAGCAGGACTCGCTCGAGCTCGACGGCGCGCTGGCCGGCCTCGTTCTTCCCAGCCTCACGACCGACCCCGACCTCTGGCGACACGTCGCCGAGACCGCGCGCGACGTGCACTCGACGCGCGCTCCCCCGGCCCCGCTCATGACCCCCGCGTGGGTCGCGCGCGGCCGCGATCGGATCCGCGCCCACCTCGCGTCGCCGCCGTCCCCCTGGGAGCGAATGCGCCGCCGCCGCGACAAGTTCTTCCGCGACCCGAAGCGCTTCTTCGCCGACTCCAAGCACGCGAGCCTGCGCGCGCTCGGCGGCCTGGCCTTTCGCGTCGACGGCGACTGATCCGCGGCCGCCCGGCGCAAACTCGGCGAGATCATTTATGATCGTAGCGGTTGAGCCAATACGCTGATGCGCCGTGTGCCGAGCCGAAGATCCCATTGCGACATTGTTCCGGCGAAACTCTTGACGCGTTCTGACGTGCGGTATTACAGTCCACCCCGTCTCTCGCGGTTTGATGGGACGAGGAGGGTGAGAGATGCAGACCTACACCGCAAAGACGCCGCTCACGAAGTATCGGAAGGACGCGGTGCATCGCAAGACGATGTGCACCGCCATCGCGAGCATGCCGGGCGAGCCCAAGGCCGCCGAGCACACGCAGCTCGCGACCCTCGCCCAGGGCAGCATCGACGCGATCGACGCGCGCATGCTCGACTTCACGCGGGCGAGCGATCTCGTGACGGAGGGCAGAGCCCTGGAGGACGTGAGCAAGCTTTACGGTAAGAAGGCGTACGAGCAGCTCCGCCTCGACTTCATGGCTGAGGCGCAGGCCATCTTTCGTACCTTCCTCCCGCTGCCGCCGAGCGCCTTCGACAAGGTTGGGGCCAAGCGCGCCATCGCGATGGTCGAAGCCGCCCTCGGCAAGATCAAGCTGCCGGACATCCCCGAGAGCATCCGCACCGAGCACGTGCCCGCCGTCGAGGTCCAGCTGACCCGCATGCGCGAGGCGGACATCACGGAGGACGAGGCCCAGGTCGCCCTCGCCGCGCTTCGCGCCGCCATCGTCCTCTTCAAGGCCAACCAGCAGGCCGAGCGCGAGAAGGCCTACGGCCTGCTCGTCGGCCTCGTTGGCAAGGCGGACGCCGACGCCTTCTTCCTGGCGACGTACTCCCGCCCCGGCAAGAAGGCCGAGGACGAGCTCGAGGAGGACGCTGGGGAGGACGACGACGACGACGACGACGACGGTCCCCCGCCCAGCCCTGCCAGCTGATCGGCCGGAGCTCCCGCTCGCGTCGCTCAAACACCCACTGCGTGGCCCGCAGTCGGTCGTCCGCACCTTCGAGACGCCCACTCCAGACCCTGGAGTGGGCGTTTTGCATTGTAAAACAGCCACTCCAGACGCTCGACCGGGCGTCCCTAGCCCGTGAAACACCTACTCGAGACCCTCGCGTAGGCATTCTACGCCGTAAGACACCTCCTCCAGACCCTCGAGTCGTTCTCTCGCACTCTCGGGGCCCCAGCTGCGGCGCCGCACCTGACGGGTGGAAGGTCGACACCGGGAGAACGTGGGCAATTCGGGGCACTTCCGGGGGTTCTACCAGTCGTCCGCGGGCCCGCGGGGGCTCGGCCAGGGTCGCGAGGGAGGCGATCGGCCCGTCGCGAGCCCACGTGGGAGCCGCGAAGAACCCCCTCTGCGCTCGGTCCGGTGCGCGGCCGGCCTTGTTCGAGCGGCGTCCCTGCGCGACCCTCCCTCCATGACCGGCAAGCGCGCCTTCCTCGCCATCGTCGTCCTCCTCTTGGCGGTGGCCGCCTTCTCCGCCGAGCAGCTCGCCGCGCAATCGAGCGCCGACGCGGCGGCGGAGACGACCCACGCCCGCGGCGTCCTCGGCGGCTACGAACACGGCCGCGTGTGGGGCTGGGCCCAGCGCATCGGCGACGACGTTCCCGTGACCGTGCGCATCGAAGTCGACGGCGAGCCCGTCGCCACCTTGGTCGCCGACCAGCCCCGCGCCGACCTCGTGGACAAGGGCCTCCACCCGAGCGGCCGGGCCGGCTTCGCGGGCTTCATCGGCGAGCTCCCCGACGGCGCCCGAGTCGAAGCCTTCGTCGAAGACGCGCGCCTCACCAACGCCCCCTGCGTCGTCCAGGGCCACGGCCCCGTCAGCAGCTGCACCGAAGGCACGAGCCGCGGCGCCCTCGGCGGCTACCGCGCCGGCCAAGTCTGGGGCTGGGCCCAGCTCGTCGGCCACCCCTCGCCGGTGACAGTCCGCATCGAAGCCGACGGCGCCGTGATCGCCCGCGCGGCCGCCACCGAGCCCCGCCCCGCCCTCGTCAGCCAACACCACCCCCCGACCGGCCACGCCGGCTTCCGCCTCGACGTCGGCCCCCTCCGCCCTGGCACCCAGCTCGAAGCGTTCATCGAAGAGACCGGCGAGCCCCTGATGAACACCCCGCTGCTCGTCGGCGTCAGCGACCCGCTCCGCTGAGCGGCGTTCATCACCAGCCTCTCGGGAGCGACCCCACGTGGGCAGGCCAAGCGGCTCGTCCTCGCCGAGTCGCTCAGGCCGAGAGCGGGCGATTCGTGATGCTGAAGTCCTCGCGGTCCAGCGTCAGGTGGCGGCTGTAGTAAGGATCGAGCGCCAGCGTCCTGCCCCAGCGTGCTTTCATCGCGTCCACCTCGCGAGTGAAGCGCGCCTGCTTCTCCGGCGTGTCCTCGGCGCCACGGGTGGCCGACTCGTGATGGAAGAGCACGGCAGAAGCCGCATAGACATTACGGTATCCTGCCCGCTGGACCCGCAGGCAGAAGTCGACATCATTGAACGCGATGACGAAGCGCTCCTCGTCGAGACCGCCGACTTCTTGGTAGATGCGCTTCTCTACCAGCAAGCAGGCCGCCGTGACCGCCGTGACGGCCTGCGTCAGGTGCGGCCGGTAGAAGTAGCCGGGCTCGTCCGCCGGCAGGTACTTGTGGGAATGTCCGGCCACCCCGCCGAGCCCGACGACGACGCCCGCATGCTGCAAACGCTGGTCCGGGTAGAGCAGCTTGGCGCCCACACAGCCGATCTCCTGCTGCCGCGCCCAGCCGACCATCTCGTCGAGCCAGTCCGGCGCGATGACCTCGACGTCGTCGTTGATCAGGCCGACCAGGCTGCCCCGCGCGTGGACCACCGCGTAGTTGTTGATCGCAGAGAAGTTGAAGGGGCGATCGTAGCGCAGCACCCGCACCCGAGAGTCGCGTTGGATTCGGTCGAAGTAGCGATGTGAGCGCGCCTCTACCGAGCCGTTGTCGATCACCAGGAGCTCGAACGCGGAGTAGCGGGTCTTGCCGAGGATCGAGTCGACGGCGGTCTCGAGCTTCTCCCCGCCATCGCGAGTGGGGACGATGAGCGAGACGAGCGGCGGAGACGTGTCCGGTAAAGCGCGCAGGCGGTACGCGTTCGGCGCCAGGGGATGGGCGAGGACCTCGGCGCGCATTCCGCGGCGATCGAGCGCATCGCGCAGCGCGCGCTCTCCGGCGAGCTGGGTGTAGGACTTGGCCGCCCCGCTCAGCGCCGTGGAGCCTTCGCTCTCCCGCCAGTGGTAGAGGATCCAGGGGACGTGCACGATCTGATCGGGGCGAAGGCCTTCGGTCAGGCGCAGCAGGAGATCGTGGTCCTGGCTGCCCTCGTAGCCGGAGCGGAAGCCGCCGACGCCACGCACGCAGTCGGTGCGCGCGACGACGAGGTGGCCGACGTAGTTCTGGGAGAGCAAGAGCTCCGGGTTCCAATCCGGCTTGAAGTGCGGGCTCGTCCGGTGGCCTTCGAGGTCGAGCTTGTCCTCGTCGCCGTACACGAGCGCCGCGTCCGGGTGGGCGTCGAACGCCTCGACCGCCATCAGGAGCGCGTGCTTCGGCAGGACGTCGTCGTGGTCGACGAGCGCGACGAGCTCGCCGCTCGCCAGGGCCAGCGCGTCGTTGCTGGCGGCGCAGATGTGGCCTCGCTCGCAGCGGAAGTGCAGCCGCACGCGGGAGTCGGACGCCGCCAAGCGCTCGAGGAGCGGGCGAACGTGTGCGGCCGAGGACGCGTCGTCGGCGATGCAGACCTCGAGGTTCGGATAGCTCTGCGCGAGGATCGACGTGATGCACGCCTCGAGGTGCTCGGCCGACGGGTCGTGAACCGGCACGACGACGCTCACCTTCGGCCGCTTGCGCAGGGCGCGCACTCGCGCCGGCGCCTCCGCGTCGAGGTGGGCGAGGTGCGGGGCCTCGACCGACGCGAGCCACGCCCAGTACGGGCGATGATCGACGGGCGGCGTGAAGGTCGACTCGTACGCGACCCATGAGGGTTGGTGGACCTCACCGGAGGGGGCGATCACCTCGTGGGTCAACGCGTCGACGTCGCGCTCGAGATAGCGGGGGTGATGATGCGCGAGGCGGCGCGCGATCCGCGCCGCGGCAAAGCGCGGGGCCACCGGGCGGAGCGCGAGGCTGACGACGCGGAAATAACCGGCGTATCCGGGGACCTCGAGCCACACGGCGACCGGCACCCGGTCGAAGCGCACGAGCCGCCGAACGCGGCGCCCGCTCCGAAAGCGAACCCACGTCACCTGCGGGCGGGCACCATCGCCATAGTCCACCACGAGGCGCGCGTCGCCGCGCGGGAGCTGAGCGTCGAGCCGGAGGCGAAGGAGCGCGTAGCCGGCGCGCGCGCTCCTTCGGCGCAAGGGCACCGAGAGCCGGACCGTCCCATTGGCGAAGTACGACGGTGAGCCACCGAGCAGCGCTTCGGGCCCTGGCGGAACCACCTCGAGCGCGGCGTCGGGGCGAAGCCGCGACGCGACTTGCCCGGGGTCGACCTGCTCGATGAGCGCCCCTACCTGCTGCGTCCACGCCGTCAGCCGGGTCATCAAGGGCGTCGGCTCGCGGACGACGCCGAAGCCCAACGCCACCCCGACACCGGGATAGCCGGGCAACGCTCGCCGATGCGCGCGCCGCTCCCGCCGGCCGAACTCCTCGTAATGATGGAGCGCATCCCGAAACTCCCCCCGCTCCACCGCCGCGCGCACATCGGGATGCCGGGCCAGGTAATCGCGGCCATCGAACGTCCCGTCGAACGCTGAGCGCACCTGCGACGCAAGCTGCCGCGCCGTCCCCCACCACTCCCGATCCGCCCGCAGACTCATCCTACGCCGCCCGTGACCTACGTGATTCGCACTCGAACTCGCGCGAGAGTAGACGGCGCGAGGACCTTGGACAACCCGCTCCCGCGGCGCGCGATCAAGCGGTCGCACCTCCCGAACCTTTCCGGTCCGCCTTCCATCTATGGTGTGGTATGACAGTCACCGCGGTCTGAGGGGCCGCCGTGATCCGATGGCCGAGCTCGAGACAGTCTTCTTCATCCACGTGCCGAAGACCGCGGGGACCAGCTTCCGGGTCGCGCTCGAGCAGGAGTTTCCCGATCGCCTGGCGTTCGACTACGGCGACGCATCGCCGAACACTACAGACTGGGTCCGCCGCCACGTCTACGAGGCCCCCGACCGCGATCGCTTCCGGCGCGAGCTGATAGAACGCGACATCGTGGCGTTCGGCGGCCACGTCGGGCGGCCGCAGTACGGCGACGTCTTCGCTCCCGAGCGCACCGTCGCGTTCGTGCGTGCGCCGATCGACCGGATCATCTCCGAATGGCACCACCACCGGCGTCACGGCCAGCTCACGCAGCCCCTGGAAGAGTTCGCCAAGCGCCCCGAGATGCGCAACCTCCAAGCGCGCCTCCTCCAGGGCGCGCCCATCGAGCGCTACGCCGTCATCGGCCTGACGGCTCGCTACCGCGAATCCCTCCAGCTCGTCGCCCAGCAGCTGGGCTGGCATCTCCCCGAGCTCACGCTCAACCGCAACCCCACCCAAGCCACCATCGCGCCGAGCTACGAAGTCGATCCCGAGACCGCCGCCCGGCTGGAAGAGCTCAACGAAAACGACCTTCGTCATTACCGCGCCACCGAGCAGCTCTTCGAGACGCGCGCCCAAGCCCTCCGCCGGGAGCCCTCCGACCCGGAGATCCGCGGCTTCATCGACGGGTACAAAGACGGCGAGCTCTACGGCTGGGCCTGCCGCCTCGGCGACCCCACCCCTCTCTTGGTCCGCGTCCTCGTCGACGACCACGAAGTCGCCGTCATCCCCGCGGATCGCCCCCGCCCCGACCTCCACCGCAAACGCATCCACCCCACCGGCCACGCCGGCTTCCGCCTGCCCTTAGGCGAGCTCCCCGGCGGCACGACCATTCGCTGCCTCACCAGCCCCCAGGCCGTCGAGCTAACCGGCAGCCCGTTCTTGTGCGGCACTTTAACGACGACGCCCCGCAACTAGATCCCAGCGGATCAAGACGAGCGGGCTCCTGCATCCAACCCGTCACTACTCTCTGACGATAGCCCATTTCTCCCATGCCCAACGTAGAGAACATAACTCGACCCATTACTCTCGTGGGAAGCGGTCGCTCCGGCACCTCGCTCATCGAGGCATGCCTTCGCATGAGCCCCAACATTCAGCCCGTTGGGGAGACCGGAGGCTTAATATTTGGACTGGCCGCCGGGGCCATGGATGTTCAAATGCCGTCCGCCTCCGGCCCCGATGGACGTATGGCGTTTGCGGCAACCGCGATACGTAACGCACTCACAGCAACTGAGGGCAGTGCGCTTCCGCGGTGGTTCCAGAAGCCGATCGGACTGCCCAAATTCCTTAACTACCGCTCACTTCCGGGCGAGAAGACGATGACTGGATTTCCCGCGGAGTGGTTCTGGTCAGTCCTGCGTACAACTTTCCCAGAAGCCCTCTTCTTTACCTGCCTGCGCCACCCCCGGGATGTAGTCGTGTCATGGCGGCGATTCCAAGGGTGGTCAGAGCGTGAAAGTTGGCGTGATCTCCTGATGATATATGAGATCATTGCCCACCCAAGCTGTCCGCTTGCTCACGCATTGTTCTTCGATGAAGTGAGCCAGGGCCCGGAAGGTGTTCGGTCATTGTTTGAGTTCATCGGCGAGCCGATGCCAGACAATCTTGAGAGCGTCTATGGAAAGGCTCACAGCATGGGAGGGCATGAGCCAAGAGCCTCGTATGCCGATAGTTGGGAAGAGCATGAGCCACCGGCACTGAGTGAGGCTGAGCGCGCCGTAATGATAGAGCTCTGGGACCGCTTTGGGCGTAAGCTCGATCTGGATAAGCTTGGGTAGTATAAGGCGCTCAGAGTCAGCTCAGCCCTTCTGAGTAGCTAGCGTCCGCGGCAGAACCCTCTCAGCAACTAAAGGTCATGCAGAACATCGCATTTGTAACCGAGGAGCTTGCCGAGCTTCAAAGTAGCGGTGGAATTGGCACAGCGTTTCGTGAGAACGCACTTATGTTGGCCGCACACGGTCATGCGGTCGATATCATATATCTCCCCCCTAGGCCGACCGATCCGCGAGAGTTTGAGATCGCAGCAGCGGTGCTGCTTGAGCACAAGATCCGTCTCGTTGAGCCGGACATTTCGGTGTTCTTCTATGGCGAGCCAACGTATCCCAAGAAGTCATACGGGGTCTTCCGATATCTGCTGAACGGCCCACGTTACGATACCCTACATTTTCATGACTATAAGGGTCTAGGATTCTATTCCGCAATCGCTCGCAGACAGCGGCTCGCCTTTGGTACGACTCGGATTGTCGTCCAGATGCACGGACCAACTCATTGGACCGACGAGATGAATGGGGTGTTGCCCCATCATCCGGACATGATGATGATCAAGCATCTGGAGAAGGAGACGTTGGTGCTGGCCGATGAGCTGGTGTGCCCTAGTCACTACCTGGCCGACTATTGGGCAGAGTATGATAGTCGTATCCCACGAGATCGCATCACGGTAATCAAGAATCTATGTCGACTCCATGGAGTTCAGCCACGGCGACGTGAGGAGCAGCGCGGCTTCGATGAAATCGTGTTCTTTGGGCGCCATGAACCTCGTAAAGGCTTAGTTGCTTTTTGTGACGCTCTAGACATTCTACAGGAGGAGATCGTTCGGAATAGATGGCGAGTTACCTTCCTGGGTCCGCCGGGACGAATTCACGGGCATCCCTCTTATGTCTATCTCGCTCGCCGATCTCGCCGATGGCGGTTCCCGGTGAACTTACTTTCGGGGATGAAACGAAATGAGTCAGTTGGCTACATCAACGAATCATCCGCCCTCGTTGTGGTGCCGTCCTATGCGGAGAATCTCCCGTATACGGTGTATGAGTGCGCGAAGCTGGGAGTGCCTCTGCTTCTAAGCAAGTATGGCGGTGGAAAAGAGATACTTAGTCCGGATCTCCATGCGCAATGCCTAGTCGAACCGACCGGTATAGGCATTGCTGAGGGTGTCATCGCCCAGAGTCGTGTCGATGCTCTGACCACTTACCTAGCCGAATCGGAGGCATCGGTTGTCCGCAGTTGGCTCGGGTTCCATTCCGACGAGCATAAACTTGCGGCTCCGAGCACAGAAAACACCGACTCGATCGGTGTCACGTTGGGAATCACACACTACGAGCGCCCTGGCAAGCTGCTAGACGCGGTGCAGTCGGCGCTGATGCAAACGCATCCAAAGACCAATATCATCGTCGTGGACGATGGTTCCCAGACTGATGATGCCATTGCTACGCTGGAAATAGTTGAGAGAATCCTGGTGCCACGTGGCGGTAGAGTCATTCGTCAGGATAACCGGTATCTTGGTGCCGCCCGGAACACGATTATTAGGGCATCGGCCGATGAATTTGTTGTCTTCCTGGATGACGACAACATCGCGCTGCCGGAGATGGTCGAACGGCTCCTCACAGCCATCGTGGCTATGGACGTGGATGCGGTCGCTGCCACGAGCATCTTCATGGAGGAGGACCGGCGTGCACGGGCACTTCTTCTTCGCGAAAAGTTCGAAACGAAGGTCTCGTACCTACCAACGGCCGGTCCGGTCTCGAACGCAGTGTTTGGGAACTGCTTTGGCGACGCCTCAGGTATCTACCGAAGAACGTCGCTGGAGGCAATTGGAGGCTATTCAGAGCTCAGAGATGTCGGTTTCGAGGATTTTGAGCTCTATTTGAAGCTCGCACAGTCCGGAGCTAGACTTTCGGTCTGCCCTCTCCCGAGCTACTTCTACGAGACTGGCCGACCGAGCATGCTATCAAACACATCTACGATGGCTAACTTCAACCGAATCAACGCCGCGATTGACCTAGGCCGATCTGGAGATGAGTTTCGTGCGGTCATTGAGTATCAACTGGGTAGTAGCGCGGTTGCGAATGAGCAGGGTCGTATTCGCTGGGAGTATGAATCTTTCGATGCAAGCGGGGAACTTGCGAGGGTTCTTCGGAGCGAAAACTGGCGGTCAGATCTCCATGTGTTCGCGAGTTTTGCTGACTCCATAGGTGCACGGCAGTTTGCAGAAGCAATTCGTCGGGATGCGGCTACTATCAGAGCTGCGGCTCCAGAGCAGGTGGGTGCTCATCATTACGTTAGGATGAGTCGTCGGCAGTCCGCCCCAAATACTGGGGGTGATACGCTGCGCATGATGCGGCAGTGTTTGCTGTTGGGTCGCAGGGATCAGTTGGTCGGCCTGATAGTGGACGAGGTTCGCGATGGACGGTGCTCTCAGGAACTTGCAGCTGTTACGACAGACTTGTTGGCAGCCGACAGAGAACGTTCTGTTCCAATCGAACTGCTGAATGCACTCGTCGAGCGCCAGCGTCTGCTCGGGACCGAGTCGTTATCTGACTACCATCTCATGATGATGACTGTCGCAGCATTGGACCGGACGGGGGAGTCTGCGGTGGTACGACGAGCACTTGATGAGCTCAAGGAACGCGACGAGGCAGAGTACCTCGAACGATACGCCGATCTAGGAAAGCAGCGAGAAGGAAACCCGGAATTCGGTTTGCTTGATCACTATATGAAGCACGGCCGCCACGAGGGACGGAGCGGCTTCGGACGGATGGGGACGCTACTCGAAATGGTACGCCAGACGACGGGAGTCAGTATCGCTCTCGAGGAGATGGGCAATCTTGAGCGGCTGACCTGGCGCAAGCATGTCCGCGTAGCGAGTCAAGATGGCGTTCCCAGCACTTCCTGACGAGTGCGGCCAACGGCGCGCTCGTTCCGATCGAACAAGCTGCATCGACTCGTGCCGTGGACGCACCGGGGGTTACGTCCGGCGCTCGCGCGCCGGGCTCGGCTGTTCGCCGGGTCAGCCACGGAGCCACTCCGAGGTGAGGATCGTGAGATCCTGCAGGCGGCGTCGGAGGCGCGGGAAGGGTAGGCGTAGGCCGGGAGAGTCGCGGAGGCGGGCGAGCTCGGCGACCATGTCCTCGGGGGCACAGAACGCTTGGGCGCGGTGGCTGTAATAGCGGGGGTAGCGGACCAGCGTGCCCGCGACGAGCTCGTCGAGGGTCAGGCGGCGGGTGCGGCGCGGAAGTGGCGCGCGGTCTTCGGTCAGGCCCCACCCGGAGTAGAAGGGCTGGCCGTACGTGATGACGGGTACCCCGCGGAGCAGCGCTTCGAAGCCGACGAGCGAGCTGATGGTGTGGACTTCGTCGGCGTGAGCGAGGCACGCGTCGAGGGTGGCGTCGACGACGCTCTCGTCCCATGCGTTCGGGTCGTTCACCATGCCGCGGCGGTTGCCTGCGAGGACGTCGGGGTGGGGTTTGTACACGAGATGCGCGTCGGGCCGGAGGGCCCGGACAGCGCGCAGCAGGTCCGCGTTGCTGCGGGCTGCCGAGCGGGCGAGCTCGACGGAGGCGTCATCGTCGACCTGGCCGACGGTGAGCACGACGCGCTGGCCCGGCGCATTCCGCGGTCGGAACCAGCGGCGGGCGTCGAGGTTGTACTTCGAGATGCCGTGGGCGACGATCGCCTCCCGCAGGCGCGCGGCGCGGCGGAGCTCGTCCGGCGTGAAATGCGCGGACATGAGGAGCTCCTCGAGATCGCTCGGATCCGTCGGATCGTAATAGAGGCCGCGCCGGTCGAGGACCAACGAACCCGGCGCCGCTCTGTCGGAGCC
>JAEZBP010000721.1 GCA_023427125.1 Pseudomonadota bacterium
CCTCGATGGCGCCCTCGCGATCGCCGAGCTTGCGGCGCACCGACGAGAGCCACGCCAGCGCGCTGACGGTGGGCCGGCGTGCGATCGAAGCCTCCAGATCGGCGAGCGCCTCCTCGTGTCGCCCGGCGCGCGCGAGGAACGCCGCCCGTGCGGTCAGAGTGCGAGTCGCGTCGCGATCCGCGCGCTCCGATCGGTCGAACTCGATCGGGATGATGGCGGTCTCGTCATATCGGCCGGGCTGCTGCTTCGGCTGAATGGCGGACACTGCTCGTGCGTGGTGCTCGGCGGCCGCCGCGAGATCGCCGCGCGCCTCGGCCCAGAGCGCCGCTGTCGTCAGGTAGCGCGCGTGCGCCTCGAGCTCGATCGCCCGCGAGACGTCGCGCAGCGCGAGCTCGCGATCTCCGCCGTTCCAGGCGACGCACGCCCGGTGGTGGTACGCCGCGGCGAGCGGGACCCTCACGAACGGCAGCCGGTCCTCTCGGCCAGGCGGGGACGCGAGCTGCTTATCGAGCTCCGCCTCGCCGAGACGGATGGCGAGGTCGAAGTCCATCGTGGCCGTGAGCCGTCGATCGCCCGCCGCGGCCAGCCGGGGCGCCAATCGGTACGTGACCTTGCGTCCGAGCTTCCGCGAGCCGGCCCGCGCCTCCACCCAGCGCGCGACGGAGTCGAGTAGGTCGCGCGCGCGCCACGTCCCAGGCGTGGACCGGCGCGGGGAGGCGCACGTGCGCCTGCCCTTCCGGCGTGCGCTCCACCCATGCGAGCATCGGATCGACCGAGACGCCGTGCGCGAAGAGCTCCTCGATGGTGGAGGCCAGCTCGTCGGCGATCCGAAGCCACTCGTCGTGGCTCAGGGCGGGCTGCGAATCCCGCTCGGGTCCCGCTTCAATCACGACTGGATCGACCGAGAGCACCTGCGCCACGCGCTGATGGTTCATGCGCGCCACGCGCTCAGCCATCGCTCGGAGGGTCGCCACATCGAGCGCGCCGACCGGGCCTCTCCACCGTCCGGGCCAGCTCTCGGCGAGGAGGACGCGCGCGCCGGTGACTCGGTCCCTTCCCAGCGGTCCGTCGGGGTCGAGCACCTCGAAGCGGTCGGCGATCAGCGTGCTCATCGCGCACGCCTTCGCGCCGCGCGGGTCACGAGCGCCAGCAGCGCGACGATTGCCACGGCGATCATGAGCGCGAACACCTCGTCGGGGTCCGAGGGCGTCGGCATCGGCGTGTCGTCCCACTGCGGCCGAATCGGCGAAGGAATGATGTCCGCCTGCGCCGAGCCGGCGCCACTCGCGAGCGCCGCCAGAGCGACGGCTGCCAACGGTCGAACCCGCATGCGCCGATGCTACTCGGCCTCGCGGCCTCGAACCATGGGCGAGGCAGGACACCGAGCGGCCGGGACCGCTCCCTCCGACGCCGGAGGGCGCTCCCGCTCGCGCGGAGCGGAGTCGGCGTGGCCGGAGCGGATCTCGGCTTGACCGGAGCGAGGCTGCGCGCGGCCGGAGCGCGGTCCCCGGCGCGGCGTTGTCGTGGGCGCAGCAAGCTTGAGGGGCTGTCGTCTGGTCGCGGGCCTCCGGCCAAGTCGGAGCGCCTTGCGATGGGATCGACGCGAAGGCCCGGAGCGCCGCGGCGCTCGGACTTGCGAGGGCGCCCCCGCACGGGCGACCCTGAACCAGTCCTGCCTGGGAGGCCGAGCGGAGCGGTTCCGGCTGAGGGACACCGGGGATGGGAAGCGCCAGCCGGTCGGTGCCGCGTAGCTCGGCCCGCGCGCTCGCGAAGCGCGCGCAGATCAAAAATGCCAGGGCCACTTCGAGAAGTCGCGCTCGCGCTTCTCGAGGAAGGCGTCGCGGCCCTCCTGTGCTTCGTCGGTCATGTACGCGAGGCGGGTGGCCTCGCCGGCGAAGAGCTGCTGACCGACCAGCCCGTCGTCGACCATGTTGAACGCGAGCTTGAGCATGCGGATCGCGGTCGGGCTCTTGCTGTTGATCTCGCGCGTCCACTCGAGCGCCACGCTCTCGAGCTCCGCGTGCGGGACCGACGCGTTGACCATGCCCATCGCCGCCGCCTCGTCCGCCGAGTAGCTCTTGCCGAGGAAGAAGATCTCGCGCGCCTTCTTCTGGCCGACCATGCGCGCGAGGTACGCGCTGCCGTAGCCGCCGTCGAAGCTCGCGACGTCCGCGTCGGTCTGCTTGAAGATCGCGTGCTCCTTGCTGGCGATCGTGAGATCGCAGACCACGTGCAGGCTGTGCCCGCCGCCGACCGCCCAGCCCGGCGCGACGCACATCACGACCTTGGGCATGAAGCGGATCAGCCGCTGCACCTCGAGGATGTGGAGCCGGCCGAGCCGCGCCGGATCGATCGCGCCCGGCGCGCCCTCGTACTTGTAGCCCTCGCGCCCGCGGATGCGCTGGTCGCCGCCCGCGCAGCACGCCCAGCCGCCGTCCTTCGGCGACGGACCTTTGCCGGTGAGGATCACACAGCCGACGTCGCTCCACTGCCGCGCGTGATCGAGCGCCAGGAAGAGCTCGTCGACCGTGTGGGGCCGGAACGCGTTGCGCACCTCGGGCCGATGGAACGCGATGCGCACCGTCCCTTGGTCGACCGCGCGGTGGTACGTGAGGTCGGTGAAGTCGAAGCCCTCGACGCGCTCCCAGCGCGCCGGATCGAAGATGGCGGAGACCATGGGCCGCGGCTTTGCCAGCATCGAGGCGGATTGTCCATGGCTCGCGTTCGTGCTTGCCTCTCGCGCATGAGCGAAGAGCGAGTCTTGGTGGATCGGGAGGCTGGCGTGGCGCACGTGCGTCTGAACCGGCCCGACAAGCGCAACGGGCTCGACCTGCCGATGTTCGAGGGCCTCGTCGCGGCGGGCAAGGCGCTCGCGGCCGATCCGAGCGTGCGCGCCGTGGTCCTCTCCGGCGAGGGCAAGGCGTTCTGCGCGGGCCTCGACTTCATGGCGTTCATGAGCTCGGCCGGCGCGGCGCCCGCGTTGCTCGCGCAGCGCGGCGAGAGCCCGGCGAACCTCGCGCAGCGCGTCGGGTGGGTCTGGCGCGAGGTGCCGGCCCCGGTGATCTGCGCGATCCACGGCGTCTGCTTCGGCGGCGGCCTCCAGATCGCCCTCGGCGCCGACCTCCGCTACGTCCACCCGGAGGCGCAGCTCAGCGTGATGGAGATCAAGTGGGGCCTCGTGCCGGACATGGGCGCGTCGAAGACCTTGCTCTCGGTGGTCCCGCTCGACGTCGCCAAGGAGCTCACGTTCACCGGCCGCGTCGTCTCCGGCGAAGAGGCGGCGCGCCTCGGGCTCGCGACCCGCGTCGAGGCCGATCCGCTCGCCGCCGCGCTCGAGACCGCGCGCACGATCGCGTCGAAGTCGCCGCACGCGATCCGCGCCGCCAAGCGGCTCTACGAGGCGGCGCCGACGCTCGGGGTCCGCGAGGCCTTCGAGCTCGAGACCGAGCTGCAGCTCGGCCTGCTGGGATCGAAGAACCAGCTCGAGGCGGTGCAGGCGAACTTCGAGAAGCGCGCGCCCGTGTTCGTCGATCCCGAGTGAGGCGGCCCGTTTCTCTGCGTCTCTGCGAGTGAAGTCTCGCGCGAGGCGCAGAGACGCAGAGGGGAGCTGCCGGCCGCCGCGTTCGATGCGGGGCCGTGACGGCGGGCTCGCTCCTGCGCCATCATGGGGTCATGAGACTCCTGCATGGCTTGGTGATGGTGGCGACCCTCGCGCTCGCGAGCGGGTGCAACATCGGAAACAGCGCGGGTGGGTGCACGGCGGACGCGCCCTGCGTCTGCGACGGCATCGGAAACTGCGAGCGGAGCTGCCCCGAGGGCGGCTGCGAGTTCATCTGCCGGGGCATCGGCAACTGCATCCTCTCCTGTGAGGGCGGCGACTGCTCGATGTCGTGTCGAGGGACCGGCAACTGCACGCTCGACTGCCCGGCCGGAGGGTGCACGAGCGACTGCTCGGGGCTCACCGGCAACTGCATCTGCACGGGCTGCGGCGATCCCACTCCCGACGCCGGCCCCGCGCGCGACGCGGGCAGCCCGCGCGACGCCGGCAGCGACGCCGGAGAGGCGGCGAGCGATGCCGGGAGCGACGCCGGCGAGCCGATGAGCGACGCAGGCGGCGACGCTGGCGAGCCGATGAGCGCCGCGGGCAGCGACGCCGGGCCCGACGCCAGCTGACCGCGCCGCCGTCAGAACGCCGAGCGGAGCGGTTCCCGCTCGGCGGGACACCGGGGATGGAAGGCGACCGGTTGGACGGCTCGGCCGCTCCGCTCGGCCGCGGGGGCGGCGGGGCGCGGCCCGCCCGG
>JAEZBP010000756.1 GCA_023427125.1 Pseudomonadota bacterium
AAGCTCGACGGCCCCTCGGTACGCACCAACCACCTGGCCGACGCCGTCGGCCTGGACGATGATTCGAGCGAGTCCGGCGACCGCAGATTTTCTGGAATCGGCGCCGCAGATTTTCCGGAACCTACAGCCTCGATATCTCACTCGCGCGCCTGGGAGCGTTCGCGCGGTCCCGCGGTACGTCGCGAGCGCGCCTCGAGATCTCACTCGCGCGCCTGGGAGCGAGCCCGCGCTCTCACTGTACGTCGCCAGCGCGCCTCGATGTCTCACTCGCACGCCTGGGAGCGTTCGCGCGGTCCCGCGGTACGTCGCGAGCGCGCCTAGATGGCACCATACTGTGCCAGGGTATGCCGTTTCACACCGTGGTATGCCACCACCGTGGCAGGGTAGCCCTAAGCGCGCCACTTTGGCACAGCCTGAGACGCGCTGCGGATCACGCCAGCTCGAAGCGGAGCGTGCGCTCGAACGTGCGCTCGAAGAGCTCGGCCTTGCGGCGGGCGGTCCAGACCTCGAGCGCGAGATCGCCGCTGCCCTTCGGGACGATCGCGACCTCCTCGGCGCCGATGCGGACGTCGAGCGAGCGGACCTTGCTGCGGTGACCGCGATCGAGCGCGTCGGCGACGCGGAGGATCGACGCGAGCTTGCGGACGCGCTTCTTGTCGGCTGTCGAGAGCTTCTTGTAGGAGGCGTGGCTCGGGCTCGGCATCGCGCGGCGGTGGTAGCGCGCGACGCAGGCCACGACCTGCCGGTGCTCGCGGCTCAGGCCCATCACGTCGGTGCTCTCGATGATGTACTGCGTGTGCTTGTGGTGAGCGTCCGAGGAGATGAAGTCACCGATGTCGTGGAGCAGCGCCGCGGCGCGGAGGATCTGCCGCTCGGTCGGGCCGAGCGCGTGGAGAGGCTCGAGCGCGTCGAAGAGCAGGCACGCGAGCCTGTCGACCTGCGTCGCGTGCGGCTCGTCGAAGTGGTAGCGCCGGCCGAGCTGAACGGCGGCGCGCGTCATCGCGTGCTCGTCGACCGCGTAGTCCCAGACGCGGAAGTGCTTGTCGACGAGCTCGACGAGGATGCCCTCCTTGAGGCCGACGCCGGGCGCGACGACCTCCTCGGTGCGAGCGAGATCCGCGACGCGGAGGAACACGTAGAGGGCGGGCACGATCACGTCGGCGCGATCGGCGCGCAGATCGTAGGCCGCGCGGCGCTCGGCCGGCGTCATCTTGCGCAGGCGCGCGAGCAGCGCGCGCGCGGCCCGCACGTCGATCGTCGGGTGCGGGCGGCCGGGCACCGGGCAGAGCTGCGCGAGCGTCTCGAAGTTGCCGCCCGTGCCGGCGACCACGTCGTAGCTCCTCTTGCGGAAGCTCTCCTCGACCGGCGCGAGCATGCGGTCGATGTACTCGCCGAGGAGCTTCTCCTGCGAGTCGGTGACCGGCTTCTTCGAGCTGAGGAAGGACTCGAGCAGGCGCACCGTCCCGATCCCGAGCGAGGTCGAGTAGCGCACCTCGTCGTGGTGCACCTCGGTCAGCTCGAGGCTCCCGCCCCCGAGGTCCGCGAGGAGCGCGCGCGCGCCCTCGAGCGCGAGCTTCGACTCCACCGCGAGCTTGACGAGCCGCGCCTCCTCGGTGCCGCTGATCGCCTCGAGCGGCACGCCCGCCTCTTCGCGCGCGCGCTCGAGCAGCGGCTCGGCGTTCACCGCGTCGCGCGCCGACGCCGTCACCACGGCGCGGAGCGCGGCGATCGGCCGCCGGTCGAGGTGCGCGCGGAACTGCCCGAGCGCGTGGACGCACTGGTCGATCGCGGCGGGATCGAGGCGGCCCGTCAGGAACACCGCGTGCCCGAGGCGGACCGGCACGCGCATGCTCTCGACGTAGCGGAGAGCGGATGGCTCCTCGGCCTCGGCGAGGAGGAGCCGCGAGGCGTTCGAGCCGACGTCGATCGCGGCGAAGCAGGGCATGACGGCCCGGACTATAGCGTCATCTCGGCAGAGGGTTTGACGTCGCGTGCCGGGCATGGTTCGTTTCGCGTCCCCGGCCGAGTGGCGGAATGGCAGACGCGGCGGATTCAAAATCCGCTGCCCGAAAGGGTGTGCCGGTTCGAGTCCGGCCTCGGCTATCTCGACGACCCGCAGTGGAGCGGAGGAGAGAACGTGGAGGACGAGCGAGGAGAGCGGCCGCTGCCTTCGGCACCGCCGCCGCGAGAGCTCTTCGCGGATCGCGTCGCGGTCGTGGTCAACGGCAACGCGAAGCAGGTCACCGACGATCTCGTCGACATCCTCGACCAGATCGTGCAGAGCGGCGATCTCTTCGTCTCGCGCAGCCTGGCCGAGGCCAACGAGATCGCGCGCACGATCGTGCGGCGCGGCTATCCGACGGTCCTCACCGGCGGGGGCGACGGGACCTTCGTCCAGATGGTCACGCGCATCGTCGAGGAGGCGCGCCGCACGGGAGGCAAGCGACCGCGCTTCGGGCTGCTCCGGCTCGGCACCGGCAACGCGCTCGCGTGGGTGCTCGGCGCGCAGAGCCCGCGGCACCGCGGGGTCATCGCGGACCTCGGGCGCCTGCGCCGCGAGGGCGGCAGCCGGGCGATGCGGCTGCTCGAGGTCGAGGGGACGCTC
>JAEZBP010000812.1 GCA_023427125.1 Pseudomonadota bacterium
GCTCGAGGGTGATCCCGACGCGCTCGCGGGCGCGGGCCGTTACGCGGAGGCGATAGGCGCCGCGATGATCCGCGGGCTGCGCGCGGTCGGCTGGCGGCCGGAGGGCCACATGCGGAGCCGCACCGCGCGCGAGATCCTCGCGTCCGTCGAACCCTCCGACGCGCGGCGGGCGGCGCTCGCCGAGCTCGTGCGGATCGAGGAGCGCGTGGCCTTCGGCGGTGACGACGCCACGCGAGAGCGCTGGGACGAGGCGCGCGCTCGGTGGCTCGAGATCGGGATCGGGGACGCGTGAGCGAACGGAACAGCGTCCTGCGCCCCGGCGTGCGCGCGGCGGTGTGGTTGGTGATCGGCTTCTCGATCGCCGGCACCGTCGTGGCGATCGTGTGGGGGCAGAAGGTCGCGAGGCCGGTGCCGGGCACGCGCGACTCGTACGCCGACGCGCCGCTCGGGAGCCGTGCGTTCCTCGAGACCCTCGAGGCGCTGGGCATGCATGTGCTGCGCGAGCGTCGCGGCGACTTCGCGCGGGTGCGGGCGCCGGTCCTCTTCGTCGAGCCCGAGGGTGTCTCGGCCGTCGTGGACGGCGAGCGCGTCACGCTCGACGGCGCGCTGCGCGAGCGAGCAGACGCGGGCGGCGCTTCGATCGTCGTCTTGCCGAAGTGGCGCTACGAGCTCGGGCAGGCCTCGCCCGATCCGGACGCGGACGAGGTCCTCTCCGCCGTGATCCCGGGCGCTGCGCTGGTGCACTTCGGCGAGCTCGCGCCCGGTCAGACCTCCGAGACCGCGACCGGCGCGCTCGGGACCTACGAGATCGCGATCCCGTGGCTCCAGACGATCCGCGCCCGCGACGTCGAGGTCCTGCTCGCGCACGACGAACACGCGATCGTGGTGCGCCGCGCGGACGGCGTGCTCGTGGTGAGCGATCCCGACCTCGTCCACAACTGGAACCTCCAGCGCGCCGACCACGCGCGCATCGCGCTCGACGTGGTGCGCGCGGCGGGGGAGGGCGACACCGTCGCGATCGATGAGGTGTTCCACGGCCATGGCGAGCGGCGCTCGCTCGGCGCGGCGCTCGGCGAGGTCCCGACCGTGTACCTCACCGCGCACGCGCTCTTCGTGCTCTTGCTCGTGGCGTGGATCGGCAGCCGCCGCTTCGGCCGCGCGGAGGGCCTCGCCAAGCTCGGGCAAGGGCCGGCCGAGTCGATCGCGGTCTCCGCCTTCGTGCTCTCGGAGGGCCGCCCCATCGAGACGCTCGCCATGCGCTACGTCCACGAGCAGCTCGCCGATCTGGCCGAGCGCCTCGGGCTCGCGCCGGGTCGCTCGCCGGCCGATCAAGCCGCGCACATCGATCGCGTCGCGGCGCGCCGCGGGATCCCGGAGCCGACCGCCGCCTCGCTGCTCGCTCGTGCCGGCGCGCTCGGCAAGAGCCCCAGAGACGCGCTCGCGCTCTGTCAGGCCGCCCACGCTCTCCGCGTGCGTCTCACGCACGCCCGCTCATGAGGAACCTCCGATGCAGAACGACCTCGCTCGCGACGTGCTCACTCGGCTCACCGATCAGATCGGCCGCGTCGTCTACGGCGCCGAGGAGCACACCCGCCTCGCGTTCCTCGCCATGCTGGTGCGGGGCCACCTGCTCCTCGAGGGCGTGCCGGGGACGGGCAAGACGCTCTTCGCGCGCTGCTTCGCGCGCTCGCTCGGCCTCTCGATGCGCCGCGTGCAGTGCACGCCCGACCTGATGCCCGGCGACGTGATCGGCGCCAACGTCTTCGACTTCCGCACCCAGTCCTTCACGCTGACGAAGGGTCCGGTGTTCACGGAGTTCCTGCTCGCCGACGAGGTGAACCGCACGCCGCCGAAGACACAGTCGTCGCTGCTCGAGGCGATGCAGGAGCGCTCGGTGACCATCGACGGCGTGACCCACGAGCTCTCGCCTCGCTTCATGGTCATGGCCACGCAGAACCCGGTCGAGCACGAGGGGACCTACCCGCTGCCCGAGGCCCAGCTCGATCGCTTCCTCTTCAAGCTCGAGCTCGGCTACCCCTCGGTCGAAGAGGAGGTGCGCGCGGTGCTCGCGCACGGCGACGTGGCCGGGATGCCCGATCTCGACGCGCTCGGTGTGGCGGCGATCATCACCGGCGCGGAGCTCGACGCGCTCCGCTCGCTGACCCCGACGGTGCGCCTCGAGCCGCCCATCGCGGAGTACGTGGTGAGCCTCGTGCGCGCCACGCGCGATCACCCCTCGCTGGCCGTCGGCCTCTCGCCGCGCGCCGCCGCGAGCCTCGCCGCGTCCGCGCGCGCCTCCGCCGCCGTCTCGGGCCGCGACTTCGTGATCCCCGACGACGTCAAGTCGCTCTTCGCACCGGCCGCGCGCCACCGGGTGATCGTCACGCCGGCCGCCGAGATGGAGGACGTGCGCGCCGACGACGTCGTCCGCGAGATCCTCTCTCGCGTCGCGCCCCCTCGCTAGCCCGGATTATTCACGAGGGCGCCAGGGGCAGGCCGTAGTTCGTCGAGGAAGCTTGACCGCACGCCCGAAGCGCAGCGAGGAGCGTAGTGTCGCTACGTGACGAGCGAGCATCGGACGGGCGGCCAATGGTTCCGGCGAGATGCGGTGTGACACGGCGCACTCGTGAATAATCCGGGCTAGGATGCGAGCCGCCTCGCGATCCTCGGCACGGCGCCGTCCACGATCGTCGAGTCGAGGTCGCGGGATGTCCTCGGTGAGCGCGCGTCCGCAGCCCCGGTGCGTTTGCGACAGAGGCGCTCGCGCGCCGAAATCAGCGGAGCGCTCCTCCCCAGTGGATCCAGGATCGAATACGCTCAGCGCCCCAGCGCGGATCTTCCCGTCTGGCACGAGGTAGCGGCATGACCAAACCCAGGTTGTCGGATCATCGCGACGAGCACGGTGGCACCGCCTCCGGGAGCTACGAGGGGCAGCGCTGGTCCGCGCAATACAACAACGACAGCGATCTCGCGGCGGGCCCTGAGACGGGCACCTTCACGGACGGCGATGGCGCAACCTGGACCGCCGCCGACCTCGGCGGGCCGGCGCTGCGCGCCGTCCGCTACGTGGACTGGCACCAGCGCATCCAGAAGCTGCGGCCACACGAGCCGGGCAAGCCCATCACTTCGCACAGCGTTCGGCTCGCGGCGGACCCGACCTACTTCGGGCGGGACTTCGCGCGGCGCGGCAGCGGCGCGAACGGTCAGCAGCGCGATCGCTTCTACTGCACGTTCTTGGGTTGGCTTCAGGAGTACACCGACGCCGACCTGGAGCTGCGCGAGCCGGACGAGCAGGTGGTCGTGGGCGGCGCCGAGTGGGGCTCGGCCGCCGTCACCTGGACCGACGACATCCCGGACACTCGGGAGGGCAGCGCCGCTTCCGAGAGCGGCGGGGTGGGCGCCAAGCAGCGGCTGCGCATCCACGTGCCGAACGTCTTCACCAAGCTCACGCTCGGCGAGGCCTATCGGGATCAGGATGGGCAGGGGTTCGCCTACCCCGGCTTCGGCGTCGAGACCGAGGGCCACATCTTCATGACCGCTCGCAAGGACGCAGCCAACTCGACCGCGACCCTGCAGGCGAAGGGCGACTTCGTCATCCAGTCGGAGCTCGAGCGGATGCTCGTCGGCTCCAAGAAGCAGGCGGTCCTCGCCAGCGGTGGGAGCAACGCCTACCTCATCGGCGGCGGGGGGACCGTCATCGCTGGTGGCACCGCGGTTCCGTGGTCGCCGCTCCTGGACTCCGACGGGACGACGCCGCTGCCCCCGGCATGGAAAGACAACTTCACCGGCATCGCCGACGACATCACGCGAGGATGGTCGATCGCGGACGCGTTCGTGGCGGGGGCGACCGGCATCTACAACGGCGTCAAGACCGCCGTGGGATGGAGCGGCTCGTTCTGGGACGCGTTCAGCGTGGCCGGGCTCCTCCTCGGCAACGTGGGGGGCGCCGCCGTCAGCGGGCTCGGCGCCGCGGGGGTGTCGACCATCGGCGGGACCGTCATCCACGGCTCGGGCGGGGTCATCATCGGGAGCCCACACACCACCTCGATCTACTCGGGAACGGGCCTGACGCTCGCGTCGGTCCTCGGCACGACGATCCTCTCGCCGGCCGTCGGCATCCTCGGGATCCACGAGGTCTCGGTCGAGGCCAAGAACTCCGTGAAGATCTCCTCGATGGACGAGATCGCCATCGCCTCCTACACCAAGATTCACGTCGACACGAACCGCAACGCCACCTACGGAGGCCGCTTCATCAACGTCGGTGAGCACGCCGTCGGCTCGCAGCCCGCGGAGCGCAAGTGGCCCACCATGCGCGTCGACGTCTCCGCCAAGCACGGCGTCGAGATCCTCGCCGACACCGGAGCGGTCGACGTCCTCGGCGCCATGGGCGCGGGCCGGGACGCCGGGCGCGTGCGCATCGGCGCGCCGGCTCACGTCTCGCTGGCGTCCGACAAGCTCGTGACGGTGGCGTCCGGCGGAGACGGTGTCGTGAAGCTGGTCGTGCACACCGGCACCGAGCAGATCGAGCTGAAGAAGGATCAGATCGAGCTCAAGTCCGACGACAGCGTGGTGCTCCTCAAGAAGGGCGATGGGGTGGTCATGCGGCGCGGCAGCGACGGAGGCGTCAAGGCCACGGACTCCGACGTCACGGTCGGTTGGGGCTCGAACACGTTCGTCATCGACAAGAACGGCGCCCACAAGTGGAACGGGCGATCGCTCGACCTCAAGGGGAGCTCGATCAAGCTAGGCTGATCACGACGGTGTAGGCGATGCCCGCGACGGGGCCGGTGATGAGGTCGGCCACGTGGCACGCCATCGCTCGTTGGAGCGCGCGCCGCGGCGAGCTCCCGGGCGCGCTGGCGAAGACCACCGTCCGGCCGTCGCGCGAGCTCTCGAGCGCCAGGGCAGGCGGCCAGGCACCCACCTCCGCCTCATCGTTCGTGTCGAGCACCGCGGGCAGCGCGACCCACGGTCGCGAGCCGCCGGCGGAGGGAGGGCCGAACGCCTCCTGCGTGAGCGTGATGATCTCGCGCTTGCCCCTCGCGGCGCTCACCCACTCGCGCTCGATGCCGATCCGCCGCGCATAGCCGAAGGGCGCTCGCAGTGGCGCGACCTCGCCTCGAAGCGCTGCACGCGCGGACCACCAATTCCACCGCCCGCGATTCAACCGCGCGCCCGTGAGGACCGCCGTCGCCACCACCGCCGCGGCCGCCGGGATCCACAAGAGCCCGTGGGCTCCCAGCACGGCCTCGCCGGTCCACGGTGGCAAGAGCTGCAGCTTGGCGAGGAGGAAGGGCCCAGCGAATGGCAGAGACACGCACGCGAGCAGCGCGAAGGTGAGCCGCGTGCCGACGGGTGCGTGTCCCCTTCGCGTGGCGGGCTCGAGGACCAGCTCGCCGAAGTGAGGGAGCCAGTCTCGACGGGGCGCCATCGGAAACACGTGCAGGTGCCCCCACTGACCGGCCGCGAGCATCCACCCGCCGGTGATCGCCAGCGCGAGCCAGCCTCCGCGCATGATCGCCTCGGCCAGGCTCAGGGGGCGACCGAGGCCGAGCGCGAGGGCGAGGAGCGCGGCCAGCGCCAGCGCCGCGATCGTTCGGCCGAGCCTCCAGCGCGCGCGGGCGGGCTCGCCTTCCGCTCGCCACGTGGCGCTCGTCAGCTCGAGCGCGCCGCCCTCGGCGCTGGACACGTCGCGATATCCGGCTGCCTCTCGCCCGGGGGCGAGCTCGGTGAGCTTGCCGCTGGCGATCACCGTCTGGCCATCCGGCGCGTCCAGGGCGGGACGCACATGCACCCGCCAACCCTCGATCACCAGGCCACCGCCCTCGACTCGGCCGCGCACCGAGACCTGCATCGCACGTCCGTAGCAGGCGCGGCCGCGCCGCGCAGTCTCGATGGCGACGAAGATGCGCTGCGCCGCGATGCGAGATCCGCTTCGCGACGCAGGCACCTCGACTGCGACGGCTAGCGCTTGCTCTTCTCGCCTCCCATCACGTTCTTGGCGACGTTGCCGATGCCGCCCATCCCCTTGCCGGCGGCGCCGCCGTTGCCGCTGATCACGTTGTCGATCTGCGAGGCGATCGGCGCCGGGAGCTTGTTGCGGAGGAAGCCGAGCACCGTATCCACGGCCTGCTTCGACTTGGCCTCGTCCATGCCCGTCTTCTGGCTCACCATCTTCACGATTTCGTTCATCGTCTCCTCCAGCGAGTCGTGCGACTCGACGAGGAGCTAGCCGCTCCGGCGCCCGCGCGAGTCCCACGCGGATGAGGCCGGAGGAGATGAGACGGGCGCGGTCACTCCTTGGTGGAGGGGTCTTCGGCGTCGGACCAGAGGCCGCGTACCCTCGCGCTCTTCTCGCTCGCCGAGAGGGGCACCTCGGGAGGAGCCGAGTGAGGCGGTACGTCGACGTCGATCTCGATGTCGCCGGCGCTCAGCGTCTGCGCGCTGAGCGGCTTGTCGCCGTGCACCAGCTCGACGTCGCTGATCGAGAGATCCTGCAC